>CAZNMG010000495.1:0-12385 GCA_964574075.1 uncultured Owenweeksia sp. | reverse complement strand
GAATATCAATGGTGAAAAGCAGTTCATAATCTTCTCCACCATTGAGGGCTACAGTGGTGGTGGTGAGGTTAAATTCCTCACAAAGCGCATAGATAGTTGGATCAACAGGGATCTTTTCCTCATAAATGCGGGCTCCAACCTTTGAAGATTTACAAATGTGGATGATCTCCGAACTTAGCCCGTCCGAAATGTCGATCATGGCGGTGGGTTTTACCTCCAGGCCTTCCAAGAGTTCCACAACATCCTTTCTCGCCTCAGGCTTGAGCTGCCGGCCCAACGCATAATCGTTACCCTGGAGTTGCGGCTGCATGTCAGGATTGGACTTAAATACCTCTTTCTCGCGCTCCAGCAGTTGGAGTCCCATGTACGCTCCACCCAGATCACCTGACACTACCAACAAATCAGTAGGTCTGGCACTATTGCGGTACACAATGTCCTTCTCATCAGCTTCGCCAATGGCGGTAATACTGATCATCATCCCCGAGTAGGATGTGGTGGTGTCTCCGCCAATGAGGTCCACCTCATAAACATCACAGGCCATGCGGATTCCCTCATAAATTTCCGTAAGAAACTCCACCCCAAAGCGGTTGGAAACGGCAATGTTGACCAGGATCTGTTTTGGAATGGCATTCATCGCATAGATATCGGAGAGATTGACCACTACAGCCTTATAGCCCAAATGCCTTGGCGGCACATAGGTAAAGTCAAAATGCACACCTTCTACCAATGCATCGGAAGTGATCACCGTCTGTTTGTCCAGGTTCTCCAAAACCGCGCAATCGTCACCTATACCCTTTATTGAAGAGGCATTGCGTAGCGGAAAATTTTGAGTGAGATGTTGTATCAAGCCAAACTCACCGAGTTTATCGAGAGAGGTAAACTGTTCGTCCCTTTGTTCTGCCATCCGGCAAAATTACAAAAAGGTGGCGCGGCCTATCGGATAAGATTCAGGATTCCGGTTTTTGTCCGTAAGTGAGTTGCTCCGTACACATCCCACTGATACTGGATCGAGTAGGTGTAAACACCACCGGGCTGATCAGCGCCACCATAGCGGCCATCCCAGCTATGTTCTGCATCCGTACTTTCAAAAACCTTCTGCCCCCAGCGGTTGAAGATCTGAAGGTTGAAATCCGTTAAATCGCAACTATGTCCTATGGTAAACTCCTCATTGAGGCCATCGCCATTGGGTGTAAAGGCGTTAGCAACAAAGAAGGGGCAGTCGCAATTCGTAACATCTACCACATAATCCTTTTGGAACTCGCCACATTTATTAGTGATGAAGAGGGGATAAGTACCTTCCTGATAAAACTTCCTGGTTTTCTCTACCGAGCCATCCCACCAGCGAAAATCGTATTCCAGCTCGCTCAGATCTACGGTGGTTGTATCATCACGGCAGATGGTGATTTTTTCAGGCTCGGGATTCAGGTGATCATCAAATCTCACATTTATGGTGTCCGAAAAAATACCACAGCTGTTTTGGGTCATTACCCAATAAGTGCCGCTACGGGTTACTTCCTGAGTTTCCGCATGAGTATTATCACTCCACTTGGCACTGTGGCCATTGAAGTTGGCACTGAGGAATAAGCTTTCACCATGGCATAATACCGTGTCTGGGCCAAGGTCAATATCCAGCGGATACTCTTCCCGCAGTACGATGGTATCAGTGTAGCTGAAGCACTTGTTGGCAACGGTTAGCCAATAAGATCCCTCCTCGGTTATTAACTGCTGGCGTGTGGTAACCCCGTTGCTCCACGTATAGGAATCCATTCCTGAAGGTCCTTCTAAAAATACGCTGCCACCATCTGCACACAGTACCGTATCGCCTCCGAACGAAAAATAAGGCACATCCTGAACCTCCACATGAATAGTATCTTCCCAGGTACCACATGAGTTTGACACCTCAACCCAGTAATCGCCTGTTTCCTTTACATAAATTGCGTTGGTATTGGAACCATTCTGCCATTTGGTATAAACACCGGGGATTTTGGTTTCAAGCAGAATGGAATCGCCCCGGCAAATAATGGTGTCGTTGCCCAGGGAAAGGTTGTGCAGCGGATCCTCCACAATAACATTTACACTATCAGTGAGGGTTCCACAGGCATTGCTAATTGTGACCCAGTAAAGGCCAGCCGTGCTTACGCTAAGGGTTTGAGTTGTGGCCCCTGTATTCCACAGATAGGTGCAACCCGGGTTTTGGGCATTAAGGTTCAGGATGCTTCCACGGCAAAACTTGACACTGTTGCCGAGGGCAACTGCTGGCGGGCCGGTTACCAATACATGAACAGTATCGCTCACACTGTTGCAGGCGTTATGAATATTTACATAATAGGTGCCACTTTTGGTAACCGTGAAGGTTGCCGAGGTATCGCCATTTTGCCAAAGGTATTTTGCACCCCCAAACTTTCCGGGATCCAGGAGCAGGGAGCCTGCACAAAAGATGGTATCACTGCCGAGGTTAATGGCGGGTAGATTCACGTCTCTGGCAACAAAAACCGAATCGCGGAGGGAATTACACTCGTTGAACATATCCACATAGTACCACCCCGGTTGTGACACTACAATTCCCGAAGTGGTATCGCCAGTGTTCCACTGGTAAGAATCCACCCTTGCCTGGTAGGAATTGAGCAGCACTGAACCATTCTGACAAAAGGAAGTATCTCGGAGTATTGCCTCTGGTCCGCGATTTACAATAACGTTAATGGTATCACTAAACACTCCACAGTAGTTGAATGCCTGCACCCAGTAAGTTCCACTTTTAGTCACAGTAATCGATGAAGCATTTACTCCGGTACTCCACACTATTGAATCTGCCGGTACAGAGGAAAGGTCGAGCAGAAGATTGTTGGGGCGGCAAAAGGTGGTGTCGCCTCCAAGTGCAACTACCAGGGGATCTACATCCACAACCTCAACGGTATCACGTATGGTATCACACACATTGTAGGCGTAGTGCCAGTAAGTTCCGGGAGCTGTTACTGTGGTGGAAAAAGCCGTTGCTCCATTGCTCCACAAATAGGTTGTATTCGCAATATTTTTGGTTTTAAGAACGGTGGAGGAGCCGGTACATTTATATATTGTATCCTCGGTAATCTTACGTGGAAGTTTGTTTAAGGTAACATGAATGGTATCGGTAAAAGTGCCGCAGGCATTGGTGACCTGCACCCAGTAAAAATCTGTTTTGCTCACCTTGCAGGAATTACCAGTACAGCCTGTTGACCAGTAAAATGAATTTCCTTCCGGGGCTACGGGGACAGACAAAATCAAACTGTTTTGGCAAAGAGTGGTGTCATTTCCGAGATTTATATGAGGAGCGGACTGGCTCACAATATGAAAGTTCCTTTGAATGGTATCACAGGTATTTTTCACCTTCACCCAATAGCTACCTGCTGATAGCCCGGTATGCACTCTTCCGGTAAAGCCGTCACTCCACAGGTAGGAAGTGTTGGCTCCCCATAAACCTGCGTCAATATTTGGGCTGGTAGAATTCTCACACACGTATATACTGTCGTTTATAGCAGGGTTCGGCACTGGCTGTAGCACTACATTAATAGTGTCGTAAGTAAATCCACAACCGTTGTCGACCCCTACCCAGTAGTTTCCGGATTTCGTTACCGACAGCTGCTGCGAAGAAGTGCCTGTAGACCATTGGTAGATGCTTCCCGAGTTTCCGGCATCAAGAGCAAATCCCCCTGATGAACATAGCGTGGTGTCCGAGCCCAGATTAACGGTGGCCCTGTTCTTCTGAACCACATGAACGGTATCATATACAAATCCGCAGGAGCTGGTGAGCCTCAACCAATAGCTTCCAGGCTGCGAAACCTGGATAGAAGGAGCCACAGATCCATTACTCCACAGGTGGCCGGTCGCTCCTGAAGGACTATGGATTGTAATAGTTTCACCTGTACAGAGCGAAAATGTGGAGGTAGGAAAAAAGTTTCCTGGCAATAGGAAACTCACCATCACCGTATCGGAAAAAACTCCACACGCATTGGTCACCGAAGCCCAATAGTTTCCGGAAGAATTTACAGTGATACTGCTCCCTGTGCTTCCATCATTCCAAATCACAGTGCCCTCCAGGCCGTTAGGGATGCTGAGCACACTGGGGGATTTGGTACAATTCACAATATCAGCACCAAGGCTAAATGAAGTGGGATGTTGCGCAGTAAGAGTTACGGTGTCCGAGTAGGTACCGCAAGCATTTGTAGCGGTGACGAAATAGGTTCCGCTCTGGTTGACCGAGATCTGATTTCCGGTAGCACCTGTACTCCATTGATAGCTGGTATACGCATGAAATGGCAGCGCCAGTAAAACCGGGTTTCCGGAACAAAAGCTGCGGTTTACACCCAGGTCCACGTTCAGGGGCTCATCCACTATCACATCTATGGTATCAGAAGCTGACCCACAGGCATTGGTAACGGTGACCCAGTATTTTCCCGAAGCATTTATGGTAAGAGAAGGGGAAGTAGCTCCCGTACTCCACAGGTAGGTTGAGCTTTGATTAAATGCACTGAGGGTAAAAGAGTTCCCCTCGCAAAAACTGATGCTGCCCCCCCAGTTTATTTGTGGAAGACAATCGGCCATGCCAGTCTTTACAATAAAAACGCAAAAGAATAGACTTGCAAGGGCCCGTGAGTAGAGTTTCATAACCATGCTTGACTTTAGAGTGAGAGTTGTCCGAGTTGAGCACTTAATTCAAGCAAGACAAAAATATGGGAAATAAGCTTCGGAGGGTGAAGAAAAAGTGATAATTTTTAAAGTGATCACTTTGATAGTTAGGTAGTTACAGGAAAGATCGAGATGGTGGAATCAGGTTGTGAACCAGTTAATACCCAGCGTGTAGAATTTGTTATAGTCGATTATTTTTTCCCGACTAAGCCAGAGGGGTGCTGACTTAATCGTTTGCCCACCAACCTAATCAAGTTTTGAAGGAATTCCCTTATCTAATTAGGGTTATCGTACCTCTTTTTTGCCGCTCACGTACCTCTCCGTACACTTCCCAGCCGTAATCTATCAGATAATTATAAACTCCCATTGGCAGAGGCCGCCCATCAGCGCTCCCATCCCAGCCCTGCTCCAGTGAGCGACCCTCGTAAACCAGATGGCCCCACCGGTTAAATATCCTGATGGTGAGAGACACCAACGGGCATCCATGCACTACTTTAAAATTCTCATTTATCCCATCTCCATTGGGTGTAAAGGCATTGGGTATAAAAAAAGGACAGTCACAGTGCGAGATCTCCACCTGAAACTCCTTCGGAAAGCTTCCACATTTATTAAAAATGGTAAACGGGTAATTTCCCTCATCCGTAAAATGACGTAGGCTATCGGTTTTGCCATCAAACCATAGAACTTCATAAGTAGTTTCAGAAATATCGAATACGGCTGAATCACCCTTACAAACGATGGTATCTACAGGATCAGCACTGAGTGGGTAGTGCATCTCCACCACGATCGTATCGCTGAAAAACCCGCAACTGTTACGTGCGGATGCCGAGTAAGTTCCGGCCCGGGTTACCTCGATTGCGGGCGCGGTTTTATTGTTGCTCCAGTCAATCCTGTAATCGATAGGGCCCGGGTTCAGGATCAGGCTTTCTCCATAACAGAGAATCGTATCGGGACCCAGATTCATTTCAATAGGATACTCATCTTTTAGATAGATCGTATCAGTATAAGAATAGCAGAGATTACTCACACTGAGCCAATGGTAGCCCGGGGTAGTAATAACAGTCGAATGGGTGGTATCTCCATTGCTCCACAAATAGGTATTGAGATCTTCAGGCCCTGTAATGGGAAAGTTTCCGTCAAACGCGCAAATAACGGAATCCTTGCCGAGGGTAAATACCGGAATATCCTGCACCTCCACATAAATATTGTCTGTCCACTCGCCACAGCTATTCCACACTTTCACACTATAGGTGCCACTTTCCGTAACGGTAATGGTAGGGGTAGATGCTCCCGTACTCCACAAGGTATTGGCATTGGGATAGCGGGTATCCAGGATCAATTGCTGGCCTGCACACAGTACTGTGTCGGCCCCAAGCTCAAGGTCGTTCATCGGGAACTCCACAATTACCTCTACGGTATCGGTGAGTTGGCCGCAATCATTGGTGATGAGCACCCAATATATTCCTGCCGAGTCCACGGCCAATTGCTGAGTGCTGTCTCCTGTACTCCAGTAATATGTACTCCCGGGGTTCTGCGCGTTGAGATTAAATATAGTCCCATCACAAAAGAGCACTTCATCACCGAGGGCAAATTTGGGAGGGCCGGTGATATTCACCACAATAGTATCCGTATAGGAATTGCATTTGTTGGAGGCGGTGACGTAGTAAATCCCGGTATGATCCACAAGGTAGGTCTGACCAGCCGTTCCATCCTGCCACACATAGGCAGCTCCGCCAAAAGTGCCCGCATCGAGTAAGAGTGTACCATCACAAAAAACTGTATCCTTCCCTAGATCAAAAGCAGGAATGGGATGATCTACCTGCACAAAGGCAGAATCGCGCACCGTACCGCAATTATTGCTGATGTCCACATAATACCACCCGGGTTGAGTCACTGTAATTGATGGAGTGGCCGCCCCTGTATTCCAGAGATAACTTTGCCCCTGGGGCTGCGTCACATCAAGGGTGGCGCTGCTACCAATACAAATAACGCTGCTGTTGAGTTTACGTTCAGGCAGCAGGTCCACCTGCACGTCAATAGTATCTGAAAAAGCACCACACGCATTGTACAAGGTGACCCAGTACCGGCCGCTCTTACTTATAGGAAGGCCCGCATTACGTGAGCCGGTGCTCCATCTTACAGAATCGGGGTTATAGGTATGGGTACTGATGTAAAGGATGTTTGGCTGGCAAAAGGTGGTATCCCCACCCAGGTCCACGTTCAGTGGAAAGTGAGTAGTAACATTAACCGTGTCGTAAAGCGTATCACAGGCATTCATCGCCACCAACGTATACATACCCGGCTGGTTTACCGTAATCTGATGGGTTGTATCTCCGGTGCTCCACGTATAGGAACTCTCTGGAACAAACGGTGAAGTGAGCGTAGCGGAAAAGCCGGAGCACATTCCAACATTCCTCGGAAAAATGCTGCTCAGCTGCGGCAAAAAGATCACATCAATGGTATCGGTATACACCCCGCAGGCACTGGTTATCTCAACCCAATACCTGCCGGTGCCATTGACGAAAATGGAAGGTTTTGTGGATCCATTGCTCCACAGAAATTTATTTCCCGGCTGTATGATCTGGGGGTCAAGCAATAAAAAGGGGCCACAAATTATGGTGTCGGGTCCCAGTTCAAGATTGGGGACATCCACATTCTGCACCCAGAAATTTTTCTGAACGGTATCGCAGTCATTGGTAACTGTGACCGACCGCCACCCGTTGGTACTAAAGCTATGAGTGCGGGATGTGCTGCCATCATTCCACAAGTAGGAGGTAGTGGGGCCCCAGGTACCGGCATCCACAGTGGCAGAACTTCCTGTGCAGTAAAATACAGTATCCCCAATTTCAGGTTTAGGTGCAGGTTTAAGAGTAACTGAAATCGTATCATAGCTTACACCACAACCATTATTAACACCCACCCAATATATTCCTGTGGTATCAACAGTGATCTGCCTTACGGTCATACCGTTGCTCCATTGAAACTGGCTGCCATTATTACCTGCATCAAGTATAAGCGTATGATTGTCGCAGAGGAGTGTATCCGCCCCCAAATTTACCGGAGCCTTACCTGTATTGGCCACATACACCGTATCGGTATAAGTGCCACAGGGATCCGTATACTGTAACCAATAATACCCCGGAAGCCCAACCGTAATGGTAGGGGTGGTTGCACCAGTACTCCATTGGTAAGTTCCTCCGTTCACATTTGGTGCTATAACAGCAGAGCCATTTCCACATTTGAAGATGGTGTCGCCTAGGTTGAGATTTTGCCCGCCATTAACGGCAATATTTATTGTATCAAAGTCGGAGCCGCAGGAGTTCGTAAGTTCTACCCAATAGCTGCCGGCATTAGAAACTGATATGGAGTTGGAGGTGCTGCCGTTGTTCCACAGAACCGAAGTACCCGATAGAGGTGTAACACTCAAAGTATGTGTAGTGGGAGTGCAGCTATTTATGTCGGGGCCCAGGTTAGCGACAGGAGGATTTTCAATGTCAATCTGAACGGTGTCTACGAACTGACCGCAGCCATTAGTGATCTGAAGCCAGTAACTTCCGGATTGTGTAATATTTATTTGATGGGATTTGGAGCCATTGGACCACAGGTACTTTGAACCTGCTTGATAGGGAGCTGATAGCTGCGTATTTCCTGCAGAGCACATTTTTCGGTCCTTACCCAGGTTCAGAAAAATTGGTTGATCTACAAATACGCGGATCGTATCAGATGTTGACCCGCAGGGATTAGTGACTGTAACCCAATATGTTCCAGTTGTGGTAACGGTGAGTGTGGGGTTCATACTGCCCGTGCTCCAGTAATAGGTGGAATTGGGATTGGTGGCATTGAGAATGATAGAGTTTCCCTGGCAAAAGCTGATGGTGTCATTCCAGTTTATCTGAGGATTGCATGCATAGAGGCTTACTCCGCCAATGCACGTGGAAAACATCAACAGTAAGAATGCCTTTAGTAAATCAATATGCTGAGTTTTAAACATGGTGGACTCGTTCCATCTTTTCAAAAATAGGCAATCCTCCTGCTTTGTTGAGGGGGAATTAGTTTGGGTGCAGCTATCGTAAGACAATAGGAAATTGTTTCCAGCAATTGCAGTTGTTCCCTGCTTTTCCATGAATTCTTTGTTTCCTACCTTTGCATTTATTTAAACCAATTCTAAATAGATATGATAAAAGTTTCTGAATCAGCGCGTAAGAAACTCGAAAACCTTGTTCAGGAAGAGGGGCGCGAGTTATCCGAAGCCTACATTAGAGTAGGTGTTACCAGCGGAGGTTGCAGCGGTTTATCATATAACCTCAAGCTCGACACCACCATCACCGATAGCGATAAACTTTTTGAAGACCAGGGAGTCCGCATATTAATCGACAAGAAAAGCTTCCTGTACCTGATAGGAACCACCCTTGAATATAGTGGAGGCCTTAATGGAAAAGGCTTCAGCTTTAACAATCCCAATGCCTCGCGCACCTGCGGATGCGGTGAGAGTTTTGCAGTCTAAGAATTTTGAAGAAAGATATATGAGTACGGAAGAGCAATTACTGGAAGAAGTAACCGGATCGGAGTATAAATATGGTTTTTATACTGATATTGAATCTGACAAGGCCCCCAATGGCCTGAATGAGGATATCATCCGGTTTATCTCTGCTAAGAAGAATGAACCCGAATGGATGCTGGATTGGCGCCTCGATGCCTTCAGAAAGTGGGAAAAGATGACTGAGCCGAATTGGGCGAATGTTCATTATCCCTCCCCTGATTTCCAGAACATCTCCTACTATTCGGCACCCAAAAAGAAAAAAACGCTCGATAACCTGGATGAAGTGGATCCTGAACTCCTGAAGACCTTTGCGAAGCTCGGGATCTCCCTGGATGAGCAAAAGCGCCTTACCGGTGTGGCCATGGATGTGGTAGTGGACTCCGTTTCCGTGGCTACTACTTTCAAAAAAACATTGGCAGAGAAAGGCATTATTTTCTGCTCAATTTCCGATGCTATTCAGGAATACCCTGAGCTGGTGAAGAAATATATTGGAACTGTGGTTCCCAAATCTGACAACTTTTATGCAGCGTTGAATTCGGCCGTTTTTACGGATGGCTCTTTCTGCTATATCCCAAAAGGGGTGCGTTGTCCGATGGAGCTCAGCACCTACTTTCGGATAAATGAGGCGGGCACCGGCCAGTTTGAGCGCACGCTGCTTATTGCCGATGAAGGCAGTTATGTGAGCTACCTCGAAGGTTGCACCGCCCCCTCCCGTGATGAAAACCAATTGCATGCTGCCGTGGTGGAACTTATCGCGCTTGACGATGCCGAGATCAAATACTCCACGGTCCAAAACTGGTACCCCGGTGATAAGAATGGAAAAGGCGGGGTTTTCAACTTTGTGACCAAGCGCGGAATTTGTGAGCGCAACGCCAAGATCTCCTGGACACAGGTGGAAACCGGCTCTGCCGTTACATGGAAATACCCCAGCTGTATATTAAAGGGTGAAAATTCCATTGGTGAATTTTACAGCGTGGCTGTAACCAATAACTACCAGCAGGCCGATACAGGTACGAAGATGATCCACCTGGGAAAAAATACCAAGAGCACCATCATCAGTAAGGGCATCTGTGCGGGGAAGAGTAATGGAAGCTATCGCGGTTTGGTAAAAATTGGCCCGCGAGCCGAAAATGCGCGAAACTTTTCACAGTGCGATTCACTGTTGATGGGAAGCAGTTGTGGCTCACACACCTTTCCCTATATCGAAACCCAGAATAAAACGGCCAAGGTAGAGCATGAGGCCACTACCAGTAAGATTGGCGAAGACCAGATCTTTTATTGCCAGCAGCGCGGCATTGGTGCAGAGGAGGCTATTGCCCTTATCGTGAATGGGTACTGCAAAGATGTGCTTAACCAGCTTCCGATGGAGTTTGCCGTGGAAGCCCAGAAGCTTTTAGCCATTAGCCTGGAAGGAAGTGTGGGGTAATTACAACCACAAATAGTCTCAGCGCTTGCTTGGCGAACTCTTTATCCTCTCGCTAAAGAAATTTGAGACTGATCCAGTAAATCGATAAAATATTTAAAAATTCCGCGGGCTTTGCGGCTTTGCGTGCAAATACAAACGACAGAATGTTAAAAATTTCAAACCTCCATGCCGGAATAGATGGCACTGAAATATTAAATGGTATCAACCTGGAAATAAAACCAGGGGAAGTACACGCTATTATGGGGCCCAATGGTTCCGGGAAAAGTACACTCTCATCGGTTATTGCCGGTCGCGAGGAATACGAAGTTACCCAGGGGCATATTGATTTTGAAGGTGAGGACCTGATGGATCTCGCTCCGGAGGAAAGGGCCCATAAGGGTATTTTCCTATCCTTCCAGTATCCTATTGAAATCCCGGGGGTAACCGTCACCAACTTCCTGAAGACCTCCATAAATGAGGTGCGTAAAGCACGTGGACAGGAACCTATGCCGGCCAATGAAATGCTCAAAAAGATGCGAGAAAAAATGAGTCTTCTCGAAATCGATAAGGGTTTCCTGAGCCGCTCCCTTAACGAGGGCTTTTCCGGGGGGGAGAAAAAGCGTAATGAAATATTTCAGATGGCTATGCTCGAGCCAAAACTGGCCATATTAGATGAAACGGATTCCGGTCTTGACATTGACGCCTTGCGCGTGGTGGCCAATGGTGTAAATAAGCTGCGAAATAAAGACAATGCTGTTTTACTCATCACCCACTACCAAAGGCTGCTCGACTATATAATACCGGATTATGTGCATGTGTTGCATAAAGGTAAAATTGTAAGGTCGGGTGATAAGAACCTGGCCAAGGAGCTGGAAGAAAAAGGGTACGACTGGCTAAAAGAAGAGCAGGCAGTATGACACTGGACGAACTGAAAATAAAGATATCCGAATACTTTGCCGGCAAGCCGGTGAAGCGGGTATTTGTTTTTGGTTCATTCCTCGAGAAAGGCGATGCAGCCAATGATATAGACCTGATTGCGGAATTTGATTATGAAGCTTCCCCTCGTCCGGGTTTTTTTGATAGAATGGACTGGCAGACTGATCTCATGAATCTATTTCAAAAAAAAGTGGATTTACTTTCTGCAGGAGGAATTTCGCCATTTATAGTTGAGAACATCAACAGTACCAAAAAGCTGGTGTATGAACGAAAGGGATAGGACCCGTCTTCTTCATTTGCACCTTGCCATTACAGATATCAATGAAGCTGTTGAGGGCAAGACTTTTGAAGATTTTATGAGTGCCAAGATTTTGAGAAAAGCTGTTGAACGGGATTTGATAACAATCGGAGAAGCTATATCACACCTATCCGATGAAGTGAAAGAGTCTCACCCGGATTGGCAGAAAATTAAAGCACTTCGGAACCTGATCATTCACGAATATTTTAGTGTGGACCCCATGGAGGTTTGGGACATTGTAGAAACCAAGCTGGCGGATCTGGAGAAGTGGGTGGCAAGCACATTAAAGAGTTAAAATAAAAGAACTAGTGGAAGCACTTAAAGATAAAATAGAATCGTCCTTCATTGTATTTGAAAATGAATTGAACGGGCAGGCTAAAACACCCATTCATAAAATCCGGCAGGAGGCGTTCAGGATTTTTGAGAAGCAGGGATTTCCCACCAAGCGCGATGAAGAGTGGAAATACACCAACCTCAAACCTATTCTGAAACACGATTACCGCTTGTTTCACAATGGTGAAAATGCAATTGACTTTGGAGAGGT
>CAZNMG010000494.1:0-7054 GCA_964574075.1 uncultured Owenweeksia sp. | reverse complement strand
GAAGGTAAGGAGGGTGCGGGGCGTTTACAACTTAGGGCTCTTTATTAAAACCCGGGAAATCTGGAGAGTTTGCGTGCTTTGGCGGGCATCAGGTCAAGGGCCTTCATCAGCTCCCTTATGCGGGCTTCATCGCGGGAGTATGATTGGAATTCCTGCTGGTGAATTTTCTCATACTCACCCTGAAGAAGCATCAGCAGACGCCTTTCCTCAAGGTTGCCATCCTCGTAAGCCTCGTAGAGTTTGGGAAAATGCTTCCGCTTTATCTCGCTGTTGGAGGAGTGGTGCAATACCAGCCAGGGAGTAATACGTGGAACTTCGCTGAAATCCTCCTTGTCCGGAAAGCCATAAAAGTCAAGATACTTTGATATTTGCGAGGTAAGTAGCGAATCCACGAGCATGAGCGAATCGATGGCTTTCAGATGTTCGGTGGATTTCCACCCGCTGGCAACCATCACCGAATCTTCGTATTCCCTCACATCCTGGTCGAGTAAAAATACGGAGTGTAAAAAGCGGCCGCGCTCCAGTTTACTGTTAAGAAACTCTACGGTTGCGTTGTGCGATTGCGCGAAAAGTGAAGTTCCTGACAGAAGCAGTATTGCTGAAATGGCCCAAACTCTAAACATCTTTATTCTATCAGAAAAATCTCTTCGCCCGGCCGCTTCATCCAATATTGCTCGCGGGCAAATTTCTCGAGTTTCTCAGGGTCCGTAGTGAGTTCCTGTAGTTTCTTTTTGTCCTGGGCAATTTCTGTCTGGTAATATTCAATGCTGCGCTCCAGCTCCGCAATTTCATTGTTGAGCTCGTGGTGAATGAGGTAAGAGTTCACATCAAGGAAAAGCATCCAGATGATGAAAGCCAGAGTGGCTACCACGAATTTATTGGTGGCAATGGTAAACCAGCGCTTATGCCTTATTTTTTCCCAGCGTTTTTTCATTGGTCTAAATCTAGGGGTTTAGGATATTAACTGATGATGCGGGAGAGAGATTGTGTCAACAGGTGGTTGTGAACAGCTATGCCGTAAACTGTAGTTCACTTAAGTTGCGGTACACGCCATTTTCGATTTCCACCAACTGCCGGTGGGTTCCGGTTTCCACTACCCTTCCTTTATCGAGCACTACAATTTTGTCGGCTTTTCGAACCGTGGCCAGCCGGTGTGCTATCACTATGGAAGTCCGGCCCAGCATCAGCTTATCCAGGGCATCCTGTACCAGCCGTTCCGATTCCGAATCGAGTGCTGAGGTGGCTTCATCCAATATAAGAATACGGGGGTTTTTGAGTACGGCCCGGGCAATGGCCACACGTTGCCGCTGGCCCCCAGAGAGCTGTATACCTCTTTCCCCGACAAGGGTATTAAGGCCTTCAGGGAATTCGGAGATAAATTCCCATGCATTGGCTTTTGTGGCCGCTTCTATGATTTCCTCTTCCGTGGCAGCCGGATCTCCATAGGAAATATTCTCGCGTATGCTGCCGCCAAAGAGGAACACGTCCTGCGGGACCACGGCCATTTGGTTTCGCAACTCGCTGAGGCCATACTCATTGGCATTTTTGTCATCAAAAAGCAAAGCTCCGGAACTAGGGTTGTAAAAGCGGAGTATCAACGAAACCAGTGTGGACTTACCGGCACCGCTGGGACCCACGAGTGCGATCTGCTCTCCGGGGAGGGCTTCGAAATTTACATTCTTCAGTACCGCAATATCCGGCCGGCTTGGGTAGTGAAACGAAATATCCCTGAAGGTGACTTTTCCTGCAAAGCCCGGCAAAGTCTGGGTGCTTTCCGCTTCCTGCAGGTCTTCAACGGGTTCCTCCAGTATTTCCATCAATTCTTCGGTGGCACCAATTGCTTTCTGAATGTTGGCGTACACATTGGCAAAACCCCCGATAGAACCTCCAATAAACCCGGAATAGATCACAAAGCTGAATAGCTCGCCCACTTCCAGTTCACCCGCTGCAATAAGATTTACCCCCTGCCAGATTACAGCTACAATTGCCCCAAACAATCCTAAAATTATAAATGAACTGAAGGCTCCTCGGTATTTTCCGCCCTTCATCCCCGTACGGGCCACCTCATCAGTTTTGGTGCGGTAGCGTGCAATTTCGAGAAATTCATTGGCGAAAGCCTTCACATTAAAGATCCCCTGAAGGGTTTCCTCTACAATGGTGTTTGATTCGGCCACCTGCTTTTGAACATCTTTGGAGTATTTCCTTATGAAGCGGCCAAAAAACACGGCTACAATAACCACCACCGGAACCACTCCCAGCATAAACAGCGTAAGCTGGGGAGAGGTATAAAGGAGAATGGCGATACCTCCGAAAATGATCACCAGCTGGCGGATAAATTCAGCAAGAGTGGTGGTAAAGGTTTCCTGCAAAAGAGAAATATCAGCGGAAATACGGCTGTTGAGTTCGCCAACCCTCTTTTGATTAAAGAATGAAAAGGGCAACTTAATTAGATGAGTATAGGTAGCCTGCCGCAGGGACGCCAGGGTTTTTTCGGTCACATTCACAAAGATCACCACCCGGAAGAAGGAAACCACAGCCTGTACCACCAAAATGGCAAGGAGAATAAGGGAAATCTGGCGGATGTTTTCGAATATCTTATCGCTGTTGGTGGCGTCTACCAGTTCACCGAGGTATTTTGGAAAAGCAAGGTTTGCCGCACTAGACAGCAGCAGGAAGATCAGCCCGATGGCAAATTCACCCCGGTAGGGTTTAATGTATTTGTAAAGCTTCAGGGATTTCTTAAAGGTGGCTTTATTGAATTTGGCCCGCTTCTTTTCTTCCACCATCATTTATATTGAGGCGGCAAAAGTAAGAAGAGCAATAGAAAGAGGGGGATAAATATGTTTTTACCACCCCCTGCCCCTCCTGAAACAGGAGGGGAGAATACCAGCTCCGGCAATGAATTTGGCTTACGACCATAAGTGTGAGGGGAGTTTACCACTCCTTAGACAAGGAGGGGCAGGGGTGATTGGAGAACGTTCAGGCTTGTTTCGATGCAAGTATTATTTTTCGGTTTTACCACCCCCAACCCCTCCTGAAACAGGAGGGGAGAATACCAGCTCCGGCAATGAATTTGGTTTAAATAGAAAGAGCCTCTTTTAAAGCTATGATCATAGGTGTGAGTGAAGCTTTCCCTCCTAAAACAGGGGGAGAGAATCTTCCTCGGCAATTAACTTGTCTTAAATAGGAAAGATTCCCTTCTAAAGTTATTATTCTAGGTGTGAGTGATATTTTCCCCTCCTTAGACAAGGAGGGGCAGGGGTGGTTGGATGATTGTTGAACAATTGCTTAATTTTATATCAATGCACATTCATAATCGCAACCACCTAAAAAAGCTTAGACGTGAACTGCGGGCAAATCTTACGCTCTCGGAAGCCCGTCTTTGGAAAGCCCTTCAAAAAAGTCGTTTGGAGGGTCGGAAATTTCGCAGGCAGCACAGCATCGGTGAATTTATTGTTGACTTTTATTGTCCAAAGGAGAGGCTGGTCATTGAAATTGATGGTGATCATCATTTTACCGCCTCCGGAGAAATAGCAGATACTGAAAGGGATCAGTATTTAAAGAATTTAAATATCCGGGTTCTGAGGTTTAGCAACGAAATTGTCTATCGGCAATTTGATGTGGTAACAGAGATTATAAGAGAAAATTTTAAAGATTAGGAATAAGGTCGTTTACCACCCCCGCCCGGCCCCTCCTGAAACACGAGGGGAGAATATCTGCCCCGGCAAGGAGTTTGGCTTAATATGAAGGACTCCTTTTAAGAGCTATGATCATAAATGAGAGTGGAGTTTTTCCTTATGAAACAGGAGTAGAGAATATGTGACCGGGAATTAAGTTGCCTTAAAATTGCACAGAATCTTTTAAAAGCTATAAGTGTAGGTGTGGGTCGGTGCTTTCCCCTCCTTAGATAAGGAGGGGTAGGGGTGGTTGGAGAAGGTTCAGCTTGTTCGATGCAAGTATTATTTTTCGGTTTTACCACCCCCAACCCCTCCTGAAACAGGAGGGGAGAATACCAGCTCCGGCAATGAATTTGGCTTACGACCATAAGTGTGAGGGGAGTTTTCCACTCCTTAGACAAGGAGGGGCAGGGGTGATTGGAAGGAACAAACAACCCCAGGGACAATATGTCAAATATAAAGCGTACATTTGCAGCCCCTTCCTTAGCAGAGAGGATCTCAGGATCACTTTCTTTCTCGAAAGATTCAGCTAAGTATCGGTTTAGCTGAATTATTATAAATTTTTTACAACATCCACATGTCCTTGTTATCCAGCTCCGTAACCCGGAGAGGACTCATTGACATGTACAATACCCAAGATTATCCACAAATCTCATAAGTTCTCGCGGCACGCTGATGCCATATTTTTCAAAACCCTTCACCAGCGGGTTAACCATTATTTCAATGATAACAACATTTCAAAATTTGGTGGGCTATCCATTATTGTGAAGTCGCTGGTAATGTTCGCCCTCTTTATTATTCCCTTTATTTTATTGATCACGGGGATCGTTACAAATCCCTGGCTCTTTATAGGACTGTGGGTAGTAATGGGCCTTGGTGTGGCTGGCATTGGTATTAATGTAATGCACGATGCCAACCATGGTACCTTTTCAGGAAAAAAATGGTTCAATAACATTGTACGCCTGGTAATGAACCTGCTGGGTGGTGATGCCAGTATCTGGCGTTTGCAGCACAATGTGTTGCATCATGCCTATACTAATATTCACGAAGCTGACGAAGACATCATCGGTCCGCCTATGCTGCGCTTTTCCCCTCATGACCCAAAAAAGAAAATTCACCGCCTGCAGTTTGTGTACGCCTGGTTTCTCTATGGCCTTATGACCATAATTAAGGTAGCCTACACGGATTATAAACGGGCTATTCGTTACCGGAAAATGGGACTTATACGCACCCGCAAGGAGTTTGTGTCGCGCCTTGTGAAGATCAGTCTTGGTAAAATAATGTATTTCGGTTATATGCTGATTATCCCGATGCTGCTCACTCCAAATCCATGGTTGGTGATTGCAGGTTTTCTGGTAATGCACCTTGTAACTGGATTTGTACTGTCCATTATTTTTCAAACGGCCCACGTAATGCCTACCACTGCCTATCCGCTGCCCAATGAAAAAGGCGAAATGGAAAACAACTGGGCGGTACATCAAATGGAAACAACCACCAATTACGCACCCAAAAGCCGCTTCTTCTCCTGGCTGATCGGTGGGCTTAATTTTCAGGTGGAACATCACCTTTTTGCCAATATCAGTCATGTTCATTACCGGGATATATCAGCAATAGTTGCCCGCACAGCCGGGGAGTTTGGCATCCCTTATAACTACCAACCTTCATTTGCACATGCACTCCGTGGGCATGGCAGAATGCTGTACCAGCTTGGACGATAGCTGGCTTCACTACCACGGAATTTAACAAAAAGCTTACACTTAAAGAGGAACAGGCCTGCTCTGAAAAACCGGCCTAAATTTTAATAAAAAATATAATGACCCAAAACAGAACCGCTGTAAGAGGCGGAAATAGAAACAGAAGTAATTTTAACCAAAACCAGGGCAGACCTCAGAACAGGAGGAAGCAGAGCTCGGTAGATGTTAATCTCTTAACTCAGAAAGCAATTCCCCAGACGGTGGTTGAATATATACCCACCCGGACATTTAGTGAAATGCCTTTGCACAGCAGCCTGAGATCGGCCATTGCCAAAAAGGGCTTTCAACATCCTACAGAAATTCAGGATAAAACCCTGGAATCACTTTTAGATGGACGCGATCTCCTTGGCATTGCCCGTACCGGCACCGGTAAAACCGGAGCTTTCCTTATACCTATCATTAACCGGCTTTTGGATTCGGGCCGTAATTTTCAGACGCTCGTAATGGTGCCCACCCGCGAACTCGCGGTACAGGTAGAAGAAGAGTTTCGCAGCCTTACCAAAGGCTTAGGACTCTACAGCGCCTGCTTTATTGGTGGTACCAACTTAAACCGCGACCTGGAGAAACTGCGGAGAAAAAGCCATCTTGTAGTAGGTACTCCCGGCCGTCTGCTCGACCTTGCAAATCGCAAAGCCCTTTACTTTAATGATTTTGAAGTGTTGGTGCTGGATGAGTTCGATCGCATGCTCGATATGGGTTTTGCCCAGGACGTAAGACGTATAACAGGCGCCATGACCAAGAGAGGTCATACGATGTTGTTTTCAGCTACGCTTGACAAGATGCAACAGCCCTTTATTGATCAGTTGCTTCGCAACCCGGTTGAGGTGAAGGTGAGCAGTGGTGAAGTGACCGGTGATCACATTGAGCAGGAGATCATCCGCCTGAAGGAAGGCCAGGATAAATTTGGTTTACTTTTATCGATGGTACAGCAGGATGAATTTGAAAAGGTACTGGTGTTTGCCGAAACAAAGCGTTGGGTAAACAGGGTGCACAAAAAGCTTTTACAGGCAGGAGTGAGCTCCGATGAGATCCACGGAAATAAAACACAGAATTACCGTCAAAATGCCTTGAACAAATTCAAGAGTGGTAAGGTAAAGGTATTGGTGGCTACTGATGTTGCCGCCCGCGGACTGGATGTATCCGACATCACCCATGTGATAAACTATCAGCTGCCCGGCAGTATTGATAGCTACATCCATCGCATTGGCCGTACCGGCAGGGCCGGAAAGAGCGGCAAAGCGTATACATTTGTGAATTAATAAAGAATCATTAAATCAATTTATGGGAAAATCTCAGGAAACCTTTGGTAAAAAGGAACGGGAAAAGAAAAGACAGAAAAAGAAGGAGGCTAAGGCCAAAAAGATGGAGGAGCGGAAAGCGAATCCTACTGATAAAGGCGATAACCTCACTTACGTGGACGTGTATGGAAATTTTCATGAGTCGCCACCGGAGCCTTCTAAAAAGATAAAGGCCAAAGACATAGAAATTGGCGTGCCCAAGCGCGAGGAGGAAGAGGAAGTGGACCCTGTACACAAGGGTGTGGTCAGCTTTTTCAATAGCTCTAAAGGCTATGGCTTTATAAAGGATAAGGATACCCAGGAGAGCGTGTTTGTCCATGTAAAC
>CAZNMG010000493.1:0-6352 GCA_964574075.1 uncultured Owenweeksia sp. | reverse complement strand
TAGCGAAGGTTGTCGGTGATATCTTTTGTCCATGTAGTCTAGAACTTTACTAATTTTTCAAAGCCAATCAACTTACCCTGATGAAGGAGGTGTAAGTGATAAATACCGGGAGCTAAATCAGGCGCGGAGCAGATATATTCGTTAGATGCGCCTTCTGCTTCGTAGCTGCTGAGGAGCTTTCCGGTAGCATCATAGAGGTGCAATTTTACTTCCTTAAGAGGCACATCATATTGAAGTGTAACTTTGAACTGGTTTCGAAACGGATTGGGAAATACCGAAATGTTTTGCTGATTGGGCTGTTCGGGCAAGGAAACTGCGAGCTCTTCCAAAGGCGCGAAAAACAAGGCCGATTTCCCCGGTGCGTTTATGATCTGGTTATTGTTAAACGTAATCGAACCGGAAAAATAACCACTCACATAAACGGTATTGATAGCCGACCACCGGAGCGCTTCGAGATGCAAGTCCTTGTAATTTTGTGCGGCCAGGAAATGTCCGGATTTATCAATTCCGGCCACATAGCTATCCTCCACGGGATTTTTTCTGATCATGGAATGCGCGCCAAAAGCTAATGTATCACTTTGAAAATCTCCCCCGAAAACCAGGTTTTCCTGGCCATCAAATGTCATGCTCAATCCAAATTGTGCAAACGGACCATCGGCCGACCGGGCCCATAGCAGCTTTCCAGCGGGGCTGTACTTAACCAAAAAAATATTCCAGGCCGATGCACTCGTCCAGAGGATGCTGTCTTCAAACTGTATAGCCCATCCTTCATAGTTGCCCAGCATATACGCGTTTCCTGCGGCATCTGCTGTAATGGCCGTTGGATAATCTTCATTAGGAGGATCAAAACCCTGGTGTGCCCATAAGAAATTTCCCTGTTCATCGAATTTGGTGATGTAAACTTCCGCATGCTCCCCATCTGAGACCAAAGTGTCAGAGCCTATGACCAGCGTATTGCTCAAGAAGCTTCCAATGGCGTAGTAGGCCCCATTACCATCATAAGCCACACCACTGCAATAGGTGAAATCCACAGCAATAAGGCCGCGCGACCATATTAAGTTTCCCTGAGGCGATAAACGTATGATGAAGGAGTTGACGTCATGAGGGGAAGCATAAACGTAACTCAGCGTATCTGATTCCACGATCAATTGCAGCCAATAATCTCCGGTCAGGACGATGTTGTCATTCTCATCCACCGCTATTCCCGCCATACGGGCCGATCCATCCTTTGTTCCCGGGCCCGTCAACCATCTTTGTACTTTCATGTTTTTAAGCCACAATACCTGGCCCGTGCTGTCCATCTTTAGTACAAAGAGATTGGCCCCTGCCATCGTATCCAAAGGCCAAACCTGACCCCCAAAATTAAGAGTATCATAAGTGAGGAAACCGGAAACTATTGCGTTTCCGCTTTCATCAATGGCCAGCTTTTGTGGCTCGACTCTTCCATCATCGCCTCCGGCAAGCGAGCCTTGCGCCCATCCGTTCTTAACGTACACCAGATCACCTTCAGCATTAACCTTGCACATGAACATATCAGGTTGAACCGTTCCAAATCGGCCTTTAAAGCCCTGGTCAAGCATGATCAGGGAATCCCTGAACCACAGGGAATCACCCGCCAGTTCCCCTACGCAATAGTGATTTCCTTCATCATCAATCTGATAGTCGGTTAGTTCCAAAGGACCATTGCCGGAAAAATAGAATATAGGATGCTGGGCGAAGAGGAATGATAAAGGCAGGCAAAGAAAAATGGAGACTAATGAACTCTGGATTACTGATTTTGCCATCAAATTTTCATTTACTTCTTATGGATTCCAGGTACAGCTTCTCCACCTTCGCCCTTGCCCAGGGTGTTTTCCTCAAAAATTTAAGGCTTGATTTTATACTGGGATCGAGGTTGAAGCAGCGGATATCGATCTTTCTCCCCAATACCTCCCAGCCATAATGTGCCACCAGGGACTCAAGTATATCCACGAGCTTTATGCCGTGCAGGGGGTTGTTGGGCTGATTATTTTCGGTGGGAGTTTGCTCTCCTGGGCGATCCATCAGGCGGAGTATTTTTAATAATGGACAAAGATAGCGATTGCAAGGCCGGGCGGGATGGGATCATTTTTACAGCCGGCTGCAATGCTTCAGGTCAGGATAGCTCATGTTGAGGGCTTCCAGCTTTTTGACCACTGATTCGGCCACACAAAAGTTGCGATACCACTTCTGGTCTGCGGGAATGATCTCCCAGGGAATTTCGGAGCTGCATCTAGTGAATATGTCTTCATACACAGCCAAGTAATCACTGCGGTTTTTCCGGGCTTTTTTATCAGCGGCATCATACTTCCACTTTTTCCGTGGATCAGTGAAGCGCTTTGCCAGCTTTTTATCCTGCTTTTCCTCAGAAAGGTTCAGGAAATATTTTAGAATAACGGTTCCTTGCTGCTGCAAATGCTGCTCAAAATTGTCGATGTAGTCGTAGCGGTGGGTCAGTGTTTCTGCATCAAGAGTGCCTTTTACTGTAGGAACCAGGATGTCCTCATAATGCGAACGATTAAAGATGTGGATCTTGCCCGTAGCCGGAAGATTTTGGTAGATGCGCCACAGAAAGTCGTGGCTACGCTCTTCTTTAGTGGGTACCTGAAAAGATTTTACCTTGAGTCCGGTGGGATTAACCCTGGAGAATACGTGCTTAATTGTACTGTCTTTACCTGCAGCATCAAGCCCCTGTAGGATGATCAACAAGCTGTGCCTGTCATTGGCATAAAGGAGATTTTGCAGCTCCCCCAGCCTTTTCCTTATTTTCTTAAACTCCTTCTTTATTTCTGATTTATCGCCTTCTGCCGGGGCCCGGGTAGGGCGTTTGCTTAATTCAATCATTCTGACTTAAGATGTAAGTTCCGGGTCAATTGGCAGGATTAACACCGTGAGACTACAAATGATTAAGAAAGTGCAGGATAGAGCATAGAAGTTAAATCTATTTCATCTGCTAACTTCGCAGCCTAATTTTTTCTGCACAATGAAGGTTTTTAAGTTTGGTGGAGCCTCGATAAAGGATGTTGCGAGTGTGCGCAATGTGGCCAATGTTCTCAACCACTTCCCCGGTGAGGAAATTTTGATTGTGGTTTCGGCTATGGGCAAAACCACCAATGCCCTCGAAAAACTAGTTCAAACCTTCTACGACCGGAAACCCGGTACAGAAGAGATAATTAAGACGATACGTGATGGTCATTTTGCCATCATCAACGAGCTTTTTCCTGCTGACGACCACCGGGTGCACAATGATGTTGATGTACTCTTTACCCAGCTGGAAATAATCACGCAGGGAGAGCCCGAGGGGAATTACAACCAGGTGTACGATCAGATCGTGTCTTTTGGAGAGCTGGTTTCCACCAAAATTGTGAGCAGCTATCTCAACAGCAATGGTTACCAAAATAAATGGCTTGATGCGCGCAGACTTATCCGCACCGATCAGAACTATCGCTTTGCGCGTGTAGACTGGAACTTTACCGAACGAATGGTGCGCGATACCATCACTCCGGGGAATCGCTACGTAATACAGGGCTTTATTGGTTCTGATGATGATCTTCGTCCTACCACCCTTGGTCGCGAAGGCTCGGATTACACAGCATCTGTGCTGGGCTATGTGCTCAATGCCGAGGAAGTGGTGATATGGAAGGATGTGCCGGGTGTGCTCAATGGCGATCCCAAGGTTTTTGAAAACACACAGCTCCTCCACGAGATTAGCTACCGCGAAGCCATAGAACTTGCGTACTATGGGGCTTCCGTTATCCATCCCAAAACCATCCAACCGTTACAGCGGAAAAAAATTCCGCTGCGGGTAAAGTCGTTTATCGATCCTGCAGCCCCCGGTACGCTTATTCGTGAGGGTTCTGATCTCAACCCCAAACTACCGTGTTTTATCTGTAAGGGTGACCAGGTCCTCATCACCATTTCCACCCGCGACCTTGCCTTTATTGTGGAGGATCACCTCAGTAAAATATATAAGGTCTTTCACCAATTTGGAATTCGGGTGAATATGTCGCAGAATACGGCAGTGAGCTCTTCCTTCTGCATTAACTATGATCCTATCACCACCTCAAGAATAATTGACGAATTAAGTAAGGAGTTTGATACAACTTTCAATGAAAAGGTAACCCTCTACAGTGTGCGCCATTACGATGAGGCTGCCCGGGACCGGGTGAAGAAAACGGGCGAAGTGCTGCTGGAGCAGATCAGCCGCAGCACCTACCAGGTGGTGACGATGTAGGAGAGAGTCCGTGCTCCGGGTTTTCAGACTTTACTTTTATGCATGTGATTCCGGGTCTTCGTTGCTCTTCGCCCGGAATGGTTAAACGGACATTTATCTGGAGAGGAGAAACAAAAAAATCCGGCACAGCGGCCGGATTCTTAATGCTCTGAGAAGATGTGAACCTACTCCGCGTTTTTCTCTGCTTCCTTCATTCCTTCCTCAATCATGCCGTAAAATTCATCCAGCTTGGGAAGCACAATGATCCGGGTTCTGCGGTTGGCAGACCGGCCTTCTGCTGAGTCGTTGGTTTGCAGTGGCACGTAGTAACTGCGTCCGGCCGCCACCATGCGGGCGGGGTCTACGTTAAAATCATTCTGCAGGATACGTACCACGGCCGTTGCCCGGAGGGTACTCAAATCCCAATTGTCCTTATAGGAAGCTGAGGATTTCACTGGCTTATTGTCGGTATGGCCTTCCACCATTATTTCAATACCTTCATTGTCTTTCACCACTTTAGCCACTTTGCCCAAAACCTCTTTGGCACGGCTCGTCACGGTGTAACTACCGCTTTCGTAAAGCAGCTTATCAGAAATAGATACATACACCACACCTTTTTCCACATTGATCTGGATATCCTCATCGTTGAGGTTTCCGAGCGAGCCTTTGAGGCGGGTTACCAATGCCAGCATTACCGAGTCCTTACGGTTTACGGCCTGGTTAAGCGTGGTGATACGCATATCCTTTTCCTTCAGGCTTTCCAATGATTTCTCCAGGTTCTCCGCCTCTTTTTTGGAAAGTGTGGACAGTTCGCCTACACTGTGCAGAAGTTTGTAGTTGGTGTTTTTAAGGTACTTGATCTCCTTGTTGGCACTTTCCCTGTCATCCAGGCAGGCGGCCAGTTCAAGTTTGGCGGTACTCAACTTGCTGTCGCATTCCTGGTATTTACTCTCCAGTTCAGCGTATTTCTTTTTGGAAACGCAAGCAGTAAAAAGTAGGGGAAGGGTTAGGGATAGAATGAGTATCCTCTTCATTGTGTGTTGTTTTTTTAGTTAGTTAAAGGTATTCACTTTTTTTTAAAATTCAGAAAATCACGGGCTTCCACTCCTCCAAAATCTTAAAATAATAGCCTGACCAAATTTAGAACCAATTGCGGACATAACTTTCAATCCTGTACAAGTGGTTCATTGGGATATAGACAGGCGAGAAGTCACAAGGTTCAGATCTGATTGTTGAATAACGGACTTCGTACAGGAAGATTGGTGAAAGCGGAAATATTCCCTGGTAATCGAGGTTTCTAACAGTAGCAGCCTGTAGCCTATCACGGTATCGGAAATCACAATTTTAAAGAGGTTCCCTGCTCTGGCACTTCAACTATCTTCGCCATTTCAAATGACACAGGAAAAATCGGGCAAAGGTTGGCTGGCATGGCTATTATTCGTTTTGCTGGCTATTACCTGGGGCAGCAGCTTTATGCTGATGAAACTCGGATTACAATCATTCAGCTTTTCGCAGATAGGAATGTTGCGCATAGCGATCGCCTTCTGGTTTACGGCTATTATTGCAATAAGGAGGTTCCGGTTACTGGCACGGAAGGATCTGGTGCCGCTACTTGTGGTGGGCTTGCTGGGCAATGCACTTCCTTACCTTCTTTTTCCGCTGGCTGTCTCTAAGCTCCCCAGCGGGCTGGTGGGAATTTTAAATTCCATGGTGCCTCTTTTCACTTTGATAATCGGCATCGTCTGGTTTAAAACCCGCGTTGGGTTGCCGAGTGTAATGGGTATTTTATTGGGGTTTGCGGGTGCAGTCTGGTTACTCGTTCCGGGCCTGGAAGTAAATCCCACCAAGCTTACCTATGGCATGTATCCGGTGCTTGCAACAATTTTTTACGCTATTTCCATTAATGTAATAAGCACTAAGTTGCAACACCTGGGCTCCCTTACCATCACCCTTCTCAGCTTGTTTCTGGTAGGAATACCGGCTACGGTTTATGTTTTCCTTACCGACTTTCTTGCCGTAATGCAAAATGATGAACAGGCGTGGGAAAGCCTGGGCTATGTAGCCATAATGGGAGTGTTTGGAACCAGCCTTGCCGTGATCATCTTTAATCAACTCATCAAA
>CAZNMG010000492.1:0-2503 GCA_964574075.1 uncultured Owenweeksia sp. | reverse complement strand
CGAAAAGTACTTTCAGGAAAATTCATAACAACCCCATTTTAGCCAAGGGAAAGGCCCTTCTGCTGAAACCCGGGAAAGTAAAGGCTGTTTTAAGCTTTGGTGCCATTGGCGGAGAAGTGGTTAATGCATTGGAAGGATTGCAGTACGCCCACTATGATTTCCCATACCTGAAGCCTTTGGATGGGGAAATGCTCCTGAAGATCAACAATGAATTTGAGGAAATAATCACCGTTGAGGAAAATTCGCCCCGTGGTGGTCTCGGGGATGCGGTGAGGGCCTTCTATTCCGATAAAGAACTTACTGTAAACGTAAAGTCACTGGCGCTCCCCGATCAATTTATACAACATGCTACACGGGATGAGCAGCTTGAGATGTGCGGGTTAGATGCACTATCCATAAAGGACTTCTTAATTTCCTCGTAAGGCAAGTATTCGGGCAATATACTTTCCGATGATATCGAATTCAAGATTGACCATGTCTCCCACAGAAAGATTCCGGAAGGTGGTATGTTCATAGGTATAAGGAATAACCGCTACTGAAAAACGGTCCGCCTCCGAATCCACCACCGTTAGGCTCACGCCATTGATGCAGATGGAGCCTTTTTCCACAGTAATATTTTCGGTAGTCTGCGTGTAGGAAAAGAAGAACTTCCAACTGCCGCCCTGAGCTTCAATCTTTTCACAACGTCCGGTCTGGTCCACATGCCCCTGCACCATATGTCCATCCAGGCGCGCACCTGCCACCATACAACGCTCCAGATTTACCTCGTCCCCAACTTCAAGAACCCCCAGATTGGTCCTTCTGAGAGTCTCTTCAATTGCTGTAACTGTATAAGAGTCACCCTCTCTCGCTACCACCGTAAGGCAGGCTCCATTGTGGGCGATACTCTGGTCAATGCGAAGTTCTTCTGTAAAGGTGGATTTGATAAGGAAGTGACAGTTTTTGCCCTCATGGGAAATATCTCTCACTACACCGAGGTCTTCAATAATACCAGTAAACATAGATTAGTTTCTTCCGAACAAATGTACAAAGCCGGTCAGTTCCTGAGGAGCGGCCGCATCGAGGCTGAGTGGCGTGAAAATGCAGCTGTAGTAATATACCCCATCAGCACAGGGCTGGCCGGTTTTAAGATCCTTGCCGTCCCACCCCTGCTCCAGAAACTGCTGAGTATTTGAAGTTTCATACACCAGTGTTCCCCAGCGGTTGAAAATCCTGATGCTGAGTGTGCCGATATTCCGATGGTCCTGAGGCCTGAAAAAATCATTAATCCCATCGCCATTGGGTGTAAACACATTTGGCAAGGCTATGTCCGGGCAGGGATCAGCACAAATAATATTGCTAAAATCGCTCTCGTTGGAAACGCCCCCAGGCTGGTCGTTTATTGCGTCATCAACTGCAGTTACTGCATAGCACCCAATAACAGGCGCCTCATTAAAAACTACAAAGTTTACCCCGGGGGGTACGGTGAAATAGTTATTACCGAAATCTTCGCCCGGGCCTGATGAATAATACACCCGGTACTCAAGTATATCGTTTACACATCCTGAGTCAATGGGATATTCCCATGAAAGATAAAGGGAATCTTTCTCACAATCATAAAAACGGCTTACGATTGGTGCACAGGGCTTGTTGGTGTCTACCGGTGTGCCGCACTGCTCCTGTGAGGTGTTGAGTAGAGGGTTGGGTAGGGAGTCACTGGCGGTGTAAGCTCCAATACTTATAGCTTTATAGCAGTAGGTTTCTCCATTTACCAGGCCGCTGTCAATAAAAAAGTTACCAAAGGTGGTATCTATAATCTCAAAATTTCCGCTGGTAGTGGGGTTCTCCTTTAAGATGGCATAGCTGCTATTCTTCCAGGGGGTGTTGTGCCTGAAGCGGAGAATATTGGCTCCATCGGTGGGATTTACCTCCAGGTAAACTGAAGATGCCGGATCGGATTCACCTAAAAGAAGGGTGGCTGGCCCGAAGTACATTTCCACTTTATAGCGATAGCCCTGATCTTCTGTATTGAGGCCAATATCCGTGTAAAAAGTATCAGTCAGCGATTGAATTTCGGTGAAGTTGGTACCTTGTATTCCATCAGCGCGGTAAAGTTTGAAAGAATAGGGAGGGGGAAAAAGGGCGCTGTCCAGGTCGGGAGGAAAAATCCATTTTACATCCACACTTCCGGTGGTGGGATCGGTACTCAACACATCCACATTGGTCATCATCGGATAAGTCAGGGGTAGTGAAGTGCAAAATTCTACCGAAGCATAGCTCTCCGATTCATCCGGAAATTCCGCCACTACCATATAGCAGTACATCACCCCGCGTTTCAGATCCCGGGTATCGGTGTAGGTGGTGTTGGCGCGTCCTTGAACGGTATCCAAAATTTCATAACCGGTGTAATCAGGAACACCGGTTTCACACTCATCTGGAACAAAACCGTAAGAGCCTTCGCGCCTGTAAATTTTATAGATAAGATCATCCGCCACATCGGCACCACAAATGCTTGGTTCCCAAC
>CAZNMG010000491.1:0-2521 GCA_964574075.1 uncultured Owenweeksia sp. | reverse complement strand
TCATTTTGATTTTTACCGGGTGGAGAATGATGAAGAGGCAGCAAATCTGGGCCTCGAGGAATATCTTTACTCCGGTAATATTTGTCTCATAGAGTGGCCCGAAAAAATTAGTAATTTAATACCCGATGAACATACGCTGATCCGCATCACCGTGCATGGACAGGAGCGCGTTTATGAGTTAATACAACGGACATGAGTAAACCGGATTACGTAAAATTTTCGTCCTCTGAGCTAATGCCCAGGGAGGAGGTTCTTGAAGTGAAGAAATCACGATCACAGCTTACCATAGGAATACCGCGCGAAACGGCCTTTCAGGAGAAAAGGGTGGGACTTACTCCGGATGGGGTTTTTCTGCTCACCTCCAATGATCACGAAGTGCTGGTGGAGAGCGGCCTTGGAATAGGCGCCAGCTACAGCGACCAGGACTATTCGGAAGCCGGGGCACGCGTGGTATATTCTGCAAAGGATGTTTACGAATGCGAGATCATCATCAAGGTGGAGCCGCCATCGCTTCGTGAAATTGAGATGATGAAGCACAAGCAGTGCCTGGTTTCTGCTGTGCAGCTCAAAACTCAGCAAAAGGAATATTTCCGCAAGTTGATGGATAAAAAGATCACCGCGCTGAGCTATGAAAATATTGAAGACGAAGAGGGGAGTGTGCCCATGGTGCGCAGCATGAGTGAGATCGCTGGAAACACATCGATCCTTATTGCGGGCGAATACCTCAGTAATGCCAATGAGGGTAAAGGATTTATGCTGGGTGGGGTATCGGGCGTGCCTCCCACAGAGGTTGTGATTATCGGAGCGGGTACGGTAGGCACATTCGCCACCCGTACTGCCCTGGGCCTGGGTGCAAATGTAAAGGTGTTTGATAAATCACTGGCGCGGCTCAGGAGGTTGCAGAGCATGATCAATAATATGCCTATTTATACCTGCCTCATTCAGCCGAAAATTCTCGAAAAGGCATTGATGCGTTGCGATGTGGTGATTGGAGCCGTTCGTGGCGAAGGCGGCCGTACTCCCGTGGTGGTAACCGAGGATATGGTGAGCAAGATGAAGGCAGGCAGTGTGATCGTGGATGTGAGCATCGACCAGGGTGGCTGCATTGAAACCTCCGAACTTACCGATCACGAAAATCCCACCTTCCGAAAATATGACGTGGTGCACTACTGTGTGCCCAATATTGCTTCGCGGGTAAGCCGTACGGCTTCATTTTCCCTGAGTAATATACTGGTACCTATCATTCTGGATATTGGCGAAAAAGGGGGAATGGATGAAATCCTTGGTTGTAACATGGGTGTGCGTAAAGGTCTTTATATCTACAAAGGCACTCTGGTGAATAAGCCTATCGGGGAGGGGTTTGACCTGCCCTATACCGATGCGAATTTGTTGTTTGGGTAGGTTACCTTTGCGCAAAATTTCAGAATGGTTTTTTGGAAAAAGCTTTTGTGGTACCTCTTTGGTGTGGGATTAGGGGTGCTGGCGGTGATGTTTATTTTCGGTGACCGCGACATTCAGTGCAATTATTTTCCCAACGACAGAGTGCTCTACGACCTTCGCAAAAAAGAACTGATCATTCCGCCCGCGGTGCAATCTCAACTGGATGCTGCCGGCCTCGATACATCCGATATCTCCATGATGTTTTTAAGTGGCGATGTGGATTTTGAAAAGAGCGATACCGACAAGGAGGGCTGCAAAACCTACAACATCAATTATCAGCCTGAAAACAAGGCAGCCTTTACCACCGAAGTAAAGAATTGCGATAGTACCGCGACCATTCTGAACCTCGCGCTATAGGGAAGTTATTCAATCCCGCGCCTCTTCAATTCCTTTTCAATCAGCTTTAGTTCGCGGCTTGTCTGGCCTGCCGCAGAAGTATTTTCCTCGGCTCTGCGGATGAGGTACGGAAGGGTTTTTTCAACCGGCCCAAAGGGAAGATATTTTACCACATTGTACCCTTCCTTGGCAAGGTTAAAACTAAGGTTATCGCTCATTCCGTAAAGCTGGCTAAACCAGATGCGCTTATCGTTTTTTGGGATGTTGTTGGCTTTCATCAGTTCTGTGAGCATGCGTGTACTTTCCTCATTATGGCTACCCGCTACGAGGCAAAGTGTTTCTGTATGCTGCATCACAAACTGTACAGCTGCGTCATAGTCCCGGTCGGTGGCGTCCTTATCCGGTTGAATGGGAGATTGATAACCCATATCATACGCACGTTCACGCTCCTTTTCCATATAGGCCCCACGTACCAGCTTCACCCCATAGAAGTAACCTTCTTTTTTTGCCCTTTCGTATTCCACTTTAAGGAATTCAAGGCGATCCCAGCGGTACATCTGCAGCGTATTAAAAACGGTGCAGCGCTTGCGGTTAAACTGATGCATCATTTCGCTACAGATGTCATCAATTGCTTTTTGTATCCAACTTTCCTCGGCATCTATAAGAATGGAAATACCGGCCTCGGCTGCTTCCTGGCAAATGATCCTTATTCTTTCCTTGGCGCGTATATATTCGGCATTTTCTT
>CAZNMG010000490.1:0-6833 GCA_964574075.1 uncultured Owenweeksia sp. | reverse complement strand
TAAAATGCTCGCGGCAGTTGATCTCAATTTTCAGGCGGAGCCGGATATCTGGATTATATTCAGATGTGAAGCGGTAGAGAATGGTGTTGTTATTGGCCTTTTGCTTTACTACCCGGTCTTCTTCAAAGAAGCTAATTACTTCTCCAATTCTTTGCAGGATTGGTTTAATGGGACCTTCTTTGATCTGCACCAGGTCAATGTCTTCCGAATAACGCGGTGCGGGATGCAGGTAAAGTTTATGTAAGGCGGTACCGCCTCTGAAGGCCAGGTTTTCCCTTAGGAAGTCATCTGAGAACAGTTCCACTAAGGTTCTGGAGATGATCAGGTCTTGCTCCACCTGCTCATTGGTTGTCCAGGAAACATGTTCTTTCCAGCGGGCGATGTAGGGTTTCGGTATCACAGATCACTTTCTATTTGGAGGTTTACATCTACTTTCCAGCGGTTGCTCGTGCTCCCGGGCTTTTGTCCTTTAGCCGGGTTCAATAGTGTGGGATAAAAGGAAGCTCCATTGAGAAATTTAAAAAGGAGGTTCTGAATGTTTTCATTCCCTGATATTTCTTCCAGCAGGAAACCCATGCGCTGTAGAACGCTTTTATTTCCGTACCAACTCAGCAGGTCTTCCACATCTTTTTCATCCAGGTCCTCCGCCAGTTCTTCCAGTATGGCCATCATGCGGTTTATTCCTTCGAGCTGCTGCTGATTTTCCAGGAGATCTACAAAAGTCAGGGCCGGAGATGAGATGTTGAAATAACCAGCATCAGATTTTCTTTTTATGATATTCTTTGGTGGCCATTTGGTGCTGTTGAAGAAACGCAGCTGTATATTTCCTTTGGAAATATCGCGCAAAGCCGGAGGTGTTGTAATGATATAATCCTGCTGTATCTGTTGATGGGATGCCCCATACTGAGCTGCTGCAGAATAGAAGCCGACATAATAAGGTTTGTTGAGGAAGCTGAATAGTTTATCCACATACAAGCCTACCGGTAATTTGGCGTAGGACTGATACCGCGGTGGTAGAATAAGGTAAAAGCCTTTTCTTAGATTCATTATTTGCTGATCATGTGCCAGCCGTGAAAGTTCTTTACGTAAGGAGGATTCCGGAGCTTTGGTGGTGCGCTCCAACTCCTGGAGGGAAAAGGCATACTCTTCATAAGATTGCAGTTCACGGATAAACTCTGAAACCGCTCCCATGGCTTTAGTTTTTGTTTGCGAAATGTACCAAATTTTGGATGTGTTCGCAATGGGGTTCTAAAAAATTAGGAGTAAATAATCAAATAGGCTGCAAACGAGGTGAAAGGAAGTTCCACAGATATGAGAACCTATGATACATCCGGTTTCCAGGTTTCTTTTTGGCCAGACCATCGCCAGCTTGAGGAACTGGAGGACTGGCTTTTGCAGGAGGAGCAGAAAACAGGGGACGGGTTTTATTGTAACCTGCATCTGTTAAGGGATTCCTTTGCCAAGGGAGAAATGGCCATAGCCATTCTTGAAAGAGAATCGATTGGTTTTTTAACCTGACATCAGAACAGTGATTTTGGGGTTTACATCAATATTTCTGAAATCCGTCCGGATTTGCAGGGTTGTGGCCTGGGCAAGAGGCTGGTAAAAGCCGTGTTTCCGCATCTCAGCGAGAAGGGTTTTTTTATTGTTGATCTGGAGTGTGCCCCTGCCAGTTCTGAAGGCTTCTGGAAAAAGATGGGTTTTCAGGAGTTTCCGGAAAGTTCCCGCGAATGGAGGTTTCAAATAAGCGGGCATAAAAGACTCTATAAAACCGTGATTGCCACTTTGAAGCCAACAACTGTCATAAGTCCCGGTGATGAAGTTTTTGAGCTATGGAATGATGATGCGCATTTGATACGCGATGCTGAGCCAATCTGGGTTTGGAAGCTCAAGTTTAAAGAAGGTTCAAGAGAGCTGGTGGAACCTATCGTTCACCCGGCTGCCTCTGAATGGCGGGCGCGTTGGCGGAAAGGAGATGACGTTTTTAAGGACGTACAGGTTAAAAGATTATTGCCCTGGATGAATACTACGGAGAGTTTTGTGGTGGTTACTGAAATGCCCGAAGAATGATGAACCTGCTACAGATAATGCTGTGGAACCGCAGTATTTCGCAAGATGAAATAAAGGCGTATCTTCGTACGCCAGAAGCCGGGTTTATTGAGTTCCGGCCCTTATAATTTCCGAATATCTATTACGCCTTATGCGGTTAGGTGCAAGTTTTAAAGCAACAACAATGTACTCTGATTTCAGAAAAGCGAAAATTATCTTTCCCTCCTAAGAAGCACCCGCGAGTGTGCTTCCCTTTTCCTTTTGACTTCATGTTTTGATACAGTCAGGCTTAACAGGCCGGCTTCAGCTTGTGATTTATTGTCACCTGTAAATCTTTATTATACCCGAACGGCCTGTGGCTGTGGTATTACTCGCCTCATGAAGTATAGCCTTTACTCCTTAAAGGCCAAAAGGAACGCGTCTATTTCATTCATTAATTCATTTAATACTTATGATTATGGCACGAGGAAAGAATCTCAAAGCTCCCAAGAAGGATCTCAAAGCACGAAAGCAGGAGAAGATCCTACAGAAGCTGGAAGAGAAGAAAAACAAGAAGCGTAAGACAAGGCTGCAGTAGTAAGCAAATTGCTCCCAAAAGTATGGAGGTCGTTCCGGTGAAACGGGGCGACCTCCCGTTTTTTTTGATGTTTTCTAAGTTTTACGCAGTGGGAAAAATCCATATTTATTGTGTACAATGCTCTTGGAAAAAGTAGTTTTGGAAAATGAGCATAAGCATAGAAAACATCCTTCTGATCGGCTCCCTGTTGCTGTTTATTAGCATCATAGCAGGAAAGACTACCTACCGGTTTGGAGTACCCACGCTGGTATTGTTTCTAATTATAGGCATGCTGGCAGGTTCCGATGGCATTGGGGGGATTTATTTCAATGATCCCAAAATCGCCCAGTTTATAGGAATAGTAGCCCTTAACTTTATTCTTTTTTCAGGAGGCCTGGAGACCAACTGGAAAAGCATAAAACCGGTATTATGGCAAGGGATCAGTCTATCCACACTTGGGGTATTCCTCACGGCCATATCACTCGGTCTCTTTGTGCATTGGGTGACAGACTTTAGCATTTATGAGGGACTGCTCCTGGGGGCGATTGTATCTTCCACGGATGCTGCTGCCGTTTTCTCGATCTTAAGGTCTCAGAAATTAGGGTTAAAAAGCAATCTGCGGCCAACGCTTGAATTGGAGAGTGGTAGCAATGACCCTATGGCATATGTGCTTACCATCGCATTTTTGGGGTTGGCTATGAACCCAGGGCTTAGCTGGCTTTCTGTTGCCGGTATATTTTTTCAGCAGATGATCCTGGGCGGCTTGGCCGGACTGGTTTTTGGACGCATCAGCAAAGAGATCATCAACAGGATTGATATGGGGTTTGAAGGGCTCTACCCTGTATTGGTCATTTCATTGATGATCATCACCTTCTCTGCTACAGATGCCATTGGGGGCAACGGATTTTTGGCTGTGTACTTGTGTGCCGTATATCTCGGAAACCAGCACCTGATACACAAGAAGACTATACTGAGAATGTTTGACGGGCTTGCATGGCTAATGCAAATCGTACTTTTCCTCACTTTGGGATTATTGGTCTTTCCCTCCCAAGTGGTCCCTTATATAGGGGTGGGCATATTGATATCCCTGTTCCTGATTTTTATTGCCCGGCCCCTTAGCGTATTTATCAGCCTGGCTTTTTTCAGAATGAAAATGCGTAGAAGGCTTTACATTTCCTGGGTGGGATTACGGGGCGCAGTACCCATTGTATTTGCTACTTACCCCCTATTGGCGGGGCTGGATAAGGCACATATAATTTTCAATATTGTTTTCTTTGTTTCGCTAAGTTCAGTATTACTTCAAGGAAAGAGTTTGGCATTGGTGGCCAAATGGCTTCATGTCGCGCTTCCCGAAAACGCAAAACCACGTTCCCCGTCCGATCTTCTGTTGTCGGATAAAGTAAAACGTGCCATGGCAGAGATTACCATTCCGCCTGATAACCCCAGCATCGGAAAGAAAATCCTGGAATTAAAATTTCCACCAAACAGTTTGATTGCCATGATTGAGCGAGGAGATAAGTTTATAACCCCGAACGGAGGTACCATTCTTGAAGGGGGAGATACCCTGGTGACCCTGTCAGAAACTGAACGTGGGATTGGTGAGATATATCAAATCCTGAAGCTGCCAAAGCCTCCTGACGAGGCTGTTGAATAGATGTACCCTTCAGTTGGTGATGTTCTTTCACCTTGCAATGTTTTATTTTTAGGGTAAAACAACCAGAGGAGTTTGCCCCTCGTAAACCAGTTCATTAATTAAAAACCTTCTGAATAGTTGGTCGGTCAAGAGGCGGCTGCCTTTTTGAATGACCAGGATCTCGTTGACCTTATTGTTTATAACCTTCTTGATATCATCAAATGGACGATCGCCTTCGTAAATGGCGAAATCTGTTTTAAAGCTATCTGCAAATATCCCGGTTAATTCCTGTAGATGCCTTTCAATATTTTTGGCCTTGTTGTGAGGCTTCGTCAGATGAAAGAATGTTAAACCGACACTTTGAGCATTTATAAAATTTAAGAAGTTCTTCAATTCCAACAAGTTTATAGGGTATTTTTCTGAAACTGCAACAAATATCCGTTGAGGAGAAAATTTGTCAAGCTCTTTAGGCATTGCAACAACAATGTTTTCTGTATTATCAATAACTTCCAAAGCCGTGCTGCCAAGAAATATCCTTTTGAGTAACCCTGTCCCTTTAATACCGGCAAAAATTAGATGATCAAATGGCTCTGCCAAAAATTGAGGTATGGTAGTAAGCAAATGCTTTTCCGAGGCCGAAAATGAAACCTTAACCGATGGCGAAACCAATTCCTTTGCCAGCCCCTTTAACCTCTGCAATGCTGCCCGATTGCTTTGCTGGACTAATTGTTTCCGGATCTCATATTCTGTAATTCCGGGGGTCAAAACAGCGGATTGATGGACCAATAGCAGCTCAGCATTTATCTGTAGGCCCCAACCTGAAGCATACTTGATTAAGGCTTCTGAATACTCAGAAAAATCCACGAGGATAATGAATCTCTTTTTCATTTTGTCAAGTTTTAATATTGTCCAAACAATTTTTTGCTATTTATCCAGCCTATCGCTTCTTCAATAGCCCGGTTATTAAAAAACCGGGCTGGTTTTTTACAATCTCCCATTTCTGTAAAGACTGCCATTCTTCGTTTCTACCCTGGTTAACGCCCCTGCCTGAACCTGCTCTTCCAACAAGCTCGTTGAATCGTTCAGATTCTGGCCCGATAGGATCGAATACTCCTTTGGTGTCAGTGATCCAAATCCTTTTACAAGCGTTTTTAATGACGTATCAAAAGCCTGGCTTTGCACTTCAGGATACAACTTTTGGATGGCCTCCTCGTAAAAACGATAAGGCCTTGAACCATACACAAATTCCTCATTACCCTCACGGTCTTTAAAATAAATGGAAGGAAATCCCCGTACACCAATCTTTTTGGCAAAGGCCAGGTCTTGCTCAAAAAGCTCATTCGCCTTTCCGGATTCCACATCCTGCTTCAAACGGTCGGTATCCAAGCCGGTTGATTTTGCCGCCCGGGCGAGATTTTCCCACTTAGTGATATTCTTCTTTTTCAGAAATAAGAGTTCCCGCATATTCCTCAAAAAGCTAATCGCCTTTTCAGCATTTTGCATCTGGGCCGCTTTAAACGCAATGGATGGCGGATATGAGGAACGCAGCGGGTCTTCAAGCCATACATCGCCATCTATGGGCATTTGATAATGGCGGCTCACTTCATCCCAGTGATGGGCCACATCCTCAGGCTTACTTATACCTCCACTGTTGTAGCTCCAATCTGGCAGCAAGCCTCCCATTCGGTAATCGAAATCCAGTACATGGCCGTATTCCAGTTTTAATCTTCGCAGTTGCGGCTCTATTCCCCAACAACTGGAGCAAATAGGATCTGTGTAATAAATTACTCTAATCGGCTTGTCGCTTCTAAAAGCTGTATTTTCAGAAGTTGTTTCAGTTTCTCTGTTAGGAATTTCGCAGACCCCAGTTTCAGGGTCACATATTAAAGGATTATTCATTTCTCTGATATTAAAAGTATTATTAAATAAGGGTAGAACAAGGCACGAAAAACAGTGAGTGTTTAACTTAATCCCATTTGCTCTCCTTTGATATCACCATTTTTCCACCTCCTGTAAAAAACAGGGCCAGGGTCCCAAAAAGGTATAACGCCTGTAATTCAATGGCCCATCCTCCGGATTTTGTAAGACCTAAAACGTCTTCCGGATGCGCAAGCAGCACAGCACCTAACATGGTACCGGTAAAAAGTAATGATGCTAACCTTGTCCTAAACCCGGTAATCAACATCATTGGGGCCAATACTTCTCCCACGTACACCCCATAGGCGAGGAAGCCGGCAAGCCGGATTGCTCCAGCATGCCCTCAATGCCTCCCACACCCTTAAAGATTTTTGCAATGCCATGCAGTAGCATCATCACTCCCAGACTAACCCGAAGGATCAGAAGACCTGTGTCAAGGCTTCTTGACTTTTCCATTTGTACAATTTGATTTTTACTGTTTTGCAAACTGTAGGTGAACCTCGATGTAAACGTCTTTCCCAATGCCCGTAGCGCTGGGGTCGTAGTCGATGTTATAGTCAAAGCGGTTAATGGTCGTCTGGGCATAGAAACCAATTTTTTCACCTTGCTGCGAGCTTACTTTACCGCCATACTCTAAATCAAACACCACCTGTTTGGTTACACCTTTGATGGTTAGAT
>CAZNMG010000489.1:0-4369 GCA_964574075.1 uncultured Owenweeksia sp. | reverse complement strand
CCACCTATTCTGGAGAACCGGCAATCAGTTGCATATTGGGCACCGGCTCCAACAGTGTTTTTTTTGATGGCCGTGAGATTTACGAGGAAGTACCATCACTCGCTTTCATTCTGGGTGATGAAGGTTCCGGCAGCTACATTGGCAAAAAACTGATCACTTCCTATTTTTATAAATCAATGCCTGAAGAGGCGGCCGGTAGTTTTGAAAAGGAATATAAAATAACCAAGGACGAAGTAATAAGGCGTGTGTACAATGAGCCTCACGCCAATGTGTACCTGGCCGGTTTTGCACCCTTTGTGGGAAAACATATTGACCATCCGTTTTTTTGGGAACTCGTATTCTCGGGATTCAGGGAGTTTCTGGAGGTTCATGTATTGTGCTATGCGCAGGCTCGTGAAGTGCCCATTCATTTTGTAGGTTCTGTGGCATTTCATTACCGCGAAATTTTAGAGGATGCCCTCGACCATATGGACCTGCGGATGGGACAGATCGTGCAAAAGCCGCTTGACGGACTGATCAGATATCACCAGAAGTACCTGCTCACCTCTTCTTCTCAACCGCTTTAAAAAATTGTAATTGTGCCAAGCATCAAAGGATTCATCTTTGACCTGGACGGGGTTTTAGTAGATACGGCCAAATATCATTTTAAGGCATGGCAACGGCTGGCAGGTACACTTGGAATTAGTTTCACCGAAAAGGACAATGAACATCTGAAAGGTGTTGGCCGGGAAGAATCGCTGCGGAAAATACTGGCCTGGGGAAAAAAAGTTCCGGAGGATCTGGATCTTGAAATTCTGATGAAACAGAAAAATGAGTGGTACCTGGAAATGGTTGATGCCATGGATGAAAACGAAACACTGCCAGGTGTGCATGAATTCCTGGAGCGGGCGCAACTCCTGCACCTTAAACTGGCCGTGGGTTCGGCAAGTAAAAATGCGGCAAAGATCCTCAGCAAGATCAACCTGGTAGATTATTTTGAGGCGGTGATTGACGGCACCCAAACCACGCGCTCCAAGCCAGACCCGCAGGTGTTTCAAATGGGTGCTGAAGCATTGGCTCTCTGGCCGCAATCGGTGGTGGTTTTTGAGGATTCAACAGCCGGTATAGAGGCTGCCCTGAACGGAGGCTTCCGAACGGTAGGCATTGGCAATAAAAAAGTTTTAAATAAGGCAGAAATGGTGATAAAGGGATTACATGCATCCAGCCCTGCCGAGGTGATCAATAAACTGAACTTCTGAATAACTCAATCTCTATGAAAACAAAGTATCTTAAAACGGACGAGTGGAAAATAATTGAAGACCATTGGAACCCTGAGCGCCACCAGGGTTCTGAATCCATTTTCAGCATTGGCAACGGCCACATGGGCCAGCGGGCCAATTTTGAGGAGGATTACTCCGGCCCTCACCTGCAGGGAAGTTATATTGGCGGGGTTTACTACCCTGATAAAACCCGTGTGGGCTGGTGGAAAAACGGTTACCCGGAGTATTTTGCCAAGGTGCTCAACTCCGTAAACTGGATCGGAATTCGTGTGGACGTTGACACCGAGCCGGTAGATCTGGCCAAAGCCAGGGTAATCGATTTTTACCGGGAGTTGAACTTTCGCCAGGGGCTTCTTTACCGCAAGGTCCACCTTCAGCTTCCTTCAGGAAAGGAACTGCAGATCACGAGTGAGCGCATGATAAGCATGAAGCGGAAAGAGATCGGAGCAATTCACTATGCAATTACCCCTCTCAATTTCTCGGGGAAGATTAAAATCAGCCCGTACCTCGATTTTGATATAAAAAATCACGACAGCAACTACGATGAAAAATTCTGGCAGGGCATTTCGGAAAATGTGGGTAGCCAGAAAGGTGTACTCAGCGCCCGCACCAAAAAATCAGGCTTTGAAGTAGCGGCCGCCATGCGCTTTGATGTTTTTGTAGATAGTGCACACAACACTATTTATCCGGAAAGCAGCAAGCGCGAAAAATACCTTGAGAATAGTTTTGAACTGGATATTGCTGAGGGATCAACAGCGACCGTTTTTAAATATGTGGCTGTAGTATCCAGCCTTCACCACCAGGCGGAAGAGTTGGAAAAAATTGCGGACGGGCTTGCTTCAGATGCGCGCAGGTACACTTATGACAACCTTCGCCATGAGCAACTGAAAGAGTGGGAAAACCGCTGGGCCCATGCTGATATCCTCATAAAGGGCGATGCCGAAGCCCAGCAGGGAATACGGTTTAATATTTTCCAGCTTCTGCAAACTTATACCGGTGATGACCCCCGGCTCAACATTGGCCCCAAAGGCTTTACCGGGGAGAAGTACGGAGGCAGCACCTACTGGGATACTGAAGCCTATGGACTGCCTTTCTATATGGCCTCGGCAGGACAGGAAGTAGCGCGAAATCTTTTGATCTACCGTTATCGACACCTTCAGAAAGCTATTGAAAATGCCTCAAGATTAGGCTTTAAAGACGGAGCCGCCCTGTATCCTATGGTGACAATGACCGGTGAGGAGTGTCACAACGAATGGGAGATCACTTTTGAGGAAATCCACCGGAATGGGGCCATTGCTTATGCCATCTTTAACTACATAAGGTATTTTGATGACCAGGATTATCTCACCCAAGATGGCCTTGAGGTGCTCATTGGGATCTCCAGATTTTGGGCCCAACGGGTAAACTGGAGCGAAGCCAAGCAGAAATTTGTGATGCTGGGTGTAACCGGCCCCAATGAGTACGAAAATAATGTAAACAACAACTGGTACACAAACTACATTGCCCGGTGGACCCTGGGCTACACTCTTGAGGCCATTGAATTGGTGCGGAAAAAAGATCCGCAGGCTCTCAAATCCATCGCAACCAAAACCTCCTTCCGCGAAAGCGAGGAAACCATAAAGTGGACCAGCATAATTGATAAAATTTACCTGCCGGAGGATGAAGAACAAGGCATTTTTCTGCAGCAGGAAAACTACATGGACAAGGAACAGCTCCTTGCAGCTGACCTCGACCCGGCTGAGCGGCCAATAAACCAACACTGGAGTTGGGATCGTATCCTAAGATCATGTTTTATAAAGCAGGCTGATGTGGTGCAGGGCCTTTATTTCTTTGAAGACCATTTTGACAGGGAAACGATAAAGCGAAATTATGATTTTTATGAGCCCCGCACCCTGCATGAAAGCTCACTTTCGCCATGTGTGCACGTAGTTACTGCTGCCTATCTCGACCAAATGGAAAAGGCCTATGAGCTTTATCTGCGCACAAGCCGCCTCGACCTTGACGACTACAACAAGGAGGTGCATGAAGGGCTTCATATAACCAGTATGGCCGGCACATGGCTGAGTGTGGTACAAGGTTTTGGTGGGATGCGTGTACGGGATGGGGTATTGCATTTCAGGCCAAGATTGCCGAAGGGCTGGCAGGAGCTTGCATTTAAGATCAACTTCAGGGGAACGATACTGCTTGTACGCTTTTCTGAAAATGAAACCGAAATAAAAAGGCTGGAAGGGCCTGAGGTGAGGGTACAGGTGGATAACACCGAGCTGGCCATAAACTAAACTAATATCATGTCAAAAGCTGTGGAAATACCCGGGCTTTCGCCCCTGATCATAGTAAGGAATTCTTTGGAGGCCCTCCAATGGTATAAGCAGGTATTTGGTGCCCGCGAAAAATTTCGGCTCACCGATAGGGCCGGAAGCATTGTGCATACCGAAGCGGAAATAAATGGCGCACTTCTCATGCTTGCTGATGAGCAGGGGGATTTCAATAATACTCCCGAAAAGCTGGGTGGGTCGGCTGTGGTTCTTCACCTGCGTCTTGAGAATGTGGATGAGGTTTTTCAAAAAGCCCTGAAGGCAGGGGCCACGGAAATTTTCCCATTGGCTGACCAGTTTTATGGAGAAAGGGCGGGGCGCTTTAAAGACCCGTTTGGCCATATGTGGATCCTTTCAAAGTCCATTGAAAACGTAAGCCCTGAAGAAATGCAGCGAAGGATGGACCAGATGTAATAGCTTTCCACTTTAAAACCAAACCAATGCCTAAAGCTGTTTTTCCAGGATTCCTGATAGCCCTGATGGTGGCTATAGTCGGTGAACTTAGCGCCCAGGTGGCACTTCGGGGGCTGTATACCCCGGTGCAATTAAAAACCGATACCACCACCATTTACCTCCGGGATTACCTTCCTGACCTTGACTTTACGGAAATTTCTCTTCCTCCCGGCCTGGTCAATCATTCCACAGCCAAAGACACTTTGATCCTGACGGGGACACTTTACCACGCTTTATCAATTCTCGATATCAAAACCCCCCGGGGTGAAGAAAGCATTTTGCTTATTAACCCGCTTGAAAAGCCGGTTTCCATCCGCATACCTAAAGCAACCCTACGAGGAG
>CAZNMG010000488.1:0-3149 GCA_964574075.1 uncultured Owenweeksia sp. | reverse complement strand
CAGGTCAGAAATGGGCATCAGAAAGAGATGCGTACGGCCCAAAAAGATGAGTGACAGCAAGATAACCCAACCTACCGAAGTACTGAATACCTCACGCTTTGAATAATTCTTATCACTAAAGAAGCGGAAAAAAGCTGTTTCCATCCCAAAGGTGAGGATCACCATCAAAAAGGCGATCATGGAATAAATATCAGTATTCACACCGTACTCATCCTGTTGCAAAACATCAGTGTGCAGAGGAGTGAGCGCAAAATTGAGCAATCTCCCAAGTATGCTGCTAAGGCCATAAATAGCTGTTTGGGAAGCTAATTTTTTCAGTGAAGACAATGAAGGGAATGTTTTGGTAAAAATATAAAGCTGAGCGCGGTCACAAACCCCGTTGCCAATTATTTATTAAAAACCCTCCCCTACTTTGCTCTTATTATATTTGGCAACCCAAAAATGCGGAAGATGAAAAATACGATGCTCCTGATTTTTATGCTGTTCTCCTTCAGCGCACTGAACGCACAGAGCAACTGTGAACCGCTTTTAGAGGATGCTGAAAAGCGACTGTATGACGACATTTCCTACCTGGCCTCTGACGACCTTCAGGGGCGCAGACCCGGGGAAGAGGGCATAGAGCTGGCCAGGCGCTACATTGCGGAGCGCTTTGAATTAATAGGGCTGGAGCCGATGGAAGAAGCCAGTACGGGTTATGAACAGGTTTTTACTATTCCTTCAAAAGTGACCTTCGGGGAAGAAAACAAGCTTGTGTATGAGGAAGCTGAATATGCACTGGCGAAAGATTACTTTCCGGCCCAATGGACGGCAAACGGTAGTGTGGAAGGCCACACTGTGTATGTGAAATATGGAATTACCGCGCCCGAACTTGAGCATGATGATTATGCCGGACTGAAGCCCCGCAAACTGAAGGATAAGATCTTTGTGATGGATATTTCCTCGCCCGATGGTGTGCACCCGCACTCTAAATACCTGAAGTACCACAACCTGGGCGACCGGTTAGCCCTCGCCCGCGAAAAGGGGGCTAAGGGAGTAATTCTCGTAAACCTTGAGGGTAAAGCCAGCGATATGGAACCGGATTATAAAAAGGTACACAGCCGCCAGTTGCCGGTGATTTTTATAACCGACAATGAACTTGCAGCTTCTGTAAAAAATAAGGAGAAGGTGAGCTTTACCACCCATGTAAAGGAAAACAGGATTTTAGCCTACAACCTGGTGGGGATGATCAACAATAATGCGCCAACAACGGTGATTATAGGAGCCCATTACGACCACCTGGGATTGGGTGGGGAAGGCTCTCTTTTTTCCAGCAAAGAACCTACCATTCACAATGGGGCCGATGACAATGCCAGTGGGGTAGCCGGCATGCTGGAGCTGGCACGGAACCTTCGTCACAATGAGAATCACGATATTAAAAAATACAACTACCTGTTTGCAGCATTCTCAGGTGAGGAAATGGGCTTGTTGGGTTCCTCCTTTTTTGTTGAGAATTTTGAACAGGAGCCACGATTTATGATCAACCTTGATATGATTGGCCGCCTTGAAGAAAACCAGCTTGCTGTAAATGGGGTAGGCACCTCTCCCCAATGGGCAGATCTTATCCGCGAAAAAGCCTGTAATGATCTTCGTATCAAGACCTCAGAAAGTGGTGTGGGCCCCTCCGACCATACCAACTTCTACTATAAGGATATTCCCGTTTTACACTTTTTTACCGGTACGCACATGGATTATCATAAGCCTGCCGATGATTTTGACAAAATAAACTATGCCGGGGAAGTGAAGGTGCTGACCTACATTTACGACCTCCTGCACCGGTCGGCCCGCCTAAACGATTTTCCCTTTACCCCAACAGCCAATGAAACGCAACAGGCACCCCGTTTTACGGTCACCCTGGGTGTAATGCCCGATTATATGTTTGAGGGAGAAGGGATGCGCATTGATGGTGTTACTGAAGGCAAACCTGCACATAAAGCCGGCTTACAGGCCGGAGATATTGTGGTGAAACTTGGGGAAGTGAAGGTGGTGGACATGATGAGCTATATGAAAGCTCTTGCCAGCTTCGAAAAAGGGAGCCTGACCGAAGTGAGCTACATGCGAGAGGGTAAAACATTTACCGTGCCCATTCAGTTCTAAGGCTCAACCCCCTGCTAAAAACTATTACTATGAAAATAGCCGTAATAGGCGGTGGTAGCTGGGCCACAGCTATCGTAAAAATACTGACGGAAAACAGCGACAACGTGGGGTGGTGGATGCGCAACGAAGAAAGTGTGCTCCATGTGAAGAAGTTTCATCACAACCCAAATTACCTGAGCTCCGTAGAATTAAGTACCGAAAATATAGACATCTCCACCGACCTCAACCACATTGTGCAAGAGGCCGACTCCCTCATTTTTGCCATACCCTCTGCTTTTTTAAAGGATGCCCTCCAAAACCTTACGGTAGACCTAAAGGACAAGATGATCTTCAGTGCCATAAAAGGGATTGTGCCTGATGAGAATCTTATTGTTGGGGAGTTCTTCCATCAGAAATACCAGGTGCCTCTGGAAAACATAGGCATTATTACGGGGCCCTGCCATGCAGAAGAAGTGGCTTTGGAAAGATTGTCCTACCTGACTATTGCCGGGGTGGACCAGGAAAAGGTCGGTATTATGGCCGACCATATGCGAAGCGAGTTTATCAAAACCACCCTTTCGGATGATATTTATGGCACCGAGTACGCTGCCGTTCTTAAAAATATTTATGCCCTGGCGGCAGGTATCTGCCACGGCCTCGGCTATGGCGACAACTTTCAGGCCGTGCTTGTAAGCAATGCCATCCGCGAAATGAAAAGGTTTATAAAGACTGTACACCCACTTAAGCGCGATATCAACGGATCGGCCTACCTCGGTGATCTATTGGTGACGGCTTATAGCCAGTTTAGCCGAAACCGCACCTTTGGCAATATGATCGGCAAAGGCTATACGGTGCGCTCTGCCATGCTCGAAATGAACATGGTGGCCGAGGGCTATTACGCCACGCGGCTTATCCGTGAGTTGCGTAACGACCATTCCGTAAAAATGCCGATCGCACATGCCGTGTATAAAATCCTTTACAAGGGTAAAAGCCCTAAAAAAACGATGCTGAAGCTTACCGAAAAACTGGATTAAAAT
>CAZNMG010000487.1:0-8150 GCA_964574075.1 uncultured Owenweeksia sp. | reverse complement strand
TCAAATGAAACTTTACCCACACTGGCATGCACAATGCCATAACGGTCTACCTTGAAATCAATCTTACCGGCTTTTACTTCAGATACGGCCTTGGCCACGTCCATAGTTACTGTGCCGGTCTTGGGGTTTGGCATAAGTCCGCGAGGACCCAAAACACGTCCCAAAGGACCGATCTTACCCATTACACTGGGCATGGTTACGATCACATCCACATCAGTCCATCCACCTTTGATTTTTTCGATGTATTCGTCAAGACCTACAAAGTCCGCACCGGCATCCTTCGCCTCCTTCTCCTTATCGGGAGTAACAAGCGCAAGAACCTTTACGTCCTTACCTGTGCCATGAGGAAGGGTTACCACACCACGTACCATCTGGTTAGCCTTACGGGGATCTACTCCCAAGCGTACCGCTACATCCACAGAGGCATCAAATTTTGTGGTATTGGTTTCCTTTACAAGTGCACTGGCATCTTCCAGGGAATAGGTTTTATTCCTGTCAATCTTGTCCAGGGCAGTTTTTCTTTTCTTACTTACTACAGCCATTTCCTTTATCTTTTTGATTAAAATGGTTTGTTTCCGGTAACGGTAATTCCCATGCTGCGGGCGGTACCGGCTACCATTTTCATAGCTGATTCCATTGTAAAGGCATTCAGATCCTGCATTTTATCTTCTGCGATGGTCTTGATCTGATCCCACGAAACCTTTCCTACTTTCTGAAGGTTGCTCACGGGAGAACCCTTCTTAAGTTTGGCAGCTTCCATTAATTGTACTGCAGCCGGTGGTGTTTTGATAACAAATTCAAAGGATTTGTCAGCATATACCGTAATAAGTACCGGCAGCACCTTACCTTGCTTATCCTGGGTACGGGCGTTGAACTGCTTACAAAACTCCATGATGTTTACCCCTTTGGCACCGAGTGCAGGGCCAACGGGAGGAGCAGGGTTTGCAGCACCACCTCTTACCTGAAGCTTGATTATAGCGCTTACTTCTTTTGCCATTTTTAAAATTTCTATATTAAAATCTGTCTACACATTTCCGGGGTGGAAGCTTCCCGGGACGAATAGAGCTCACATTCTTTTTTACTATCCCTCTTTTTCTACCTGCATATAGCTGAGTTCAAGCGGGGTCTTACGACCAAATATTTTCACCATCACCTCAAGCTTACGCTTCTCTTCATTTATCTTTTCGATAGTTCCGTTGAACCCGTTAAAAGGGCCATCTATTACCTTTACAGTTTCACCAACTATAAAAGGAATATTAATTTTTTCATCGGTTTCGGAGAGTTCATCAACTTTACCGAGCATGCGGTTTACTTCTGACTGGCGCAAAGGTACCGGATCGCCTCCCTTTGTTTCACCTAAAAAGCCGATCACCCCATTGATATTCTTAATGGTGTGGACCATTTCACCGGAAAGATTGGCCTCCACCATAATATATCCCGGAAAGTAATTGCGCTCCTTGCTCACCTTCTTTCCATTGCGGATTTGGAAGACTTTTTCGGTGGGTACTAAAACCTGTCCGAAATAGTCCTGGAGTCCCTGATACTCAATTTCATCTTCGATGTAGCCCTTAATCTTATTCTCCTGTCCGGAAATAGCTCTGACCACATACCATTGTTTGCCACTCTCACTCATAACGTTGCTGTCTGCTCTCATTAAAATAAATCGTAGAAGCCTTCCAGCGCTGTACTGATAATCTTATCCATTGCAAAAATAATCAGGGCGATAACCACTGAAGCTACAGCCACCAGTACCGATGTTTTCTGCAATTCGCTCCAAGATGGCCAGGAAGTCTTGTGGACCAGCTCCTCGTATGACTCCTGGAAATAAGTTTTTACTTTACTCATCTTTTAATAAATTCCTTAGCACGGGTGGTAAGAATCGAACTCACGACCTTCGGTTTTGGAGACCGCTGCTCTACCAGCTGAGCTACACCCGTATTTAGTTTTAAAATTGCAAGGTTTTAAAGTTACAGGTCTCAGCCTCAGTCAATCTCCTTAAAACTTTACAACCTTAAAACTTTAAACTTCACTTCTTTTATGGCAGAAAGGCATCCCGATAATTCGGGACGCCTTCTGACAAATTATTGATAAAAGACCGGAGTCTTTTTTAGTCGGTAATTTCAGTTACCTGGCCAGCACCTACTGTTCTACCACCTTCGCGGATAGCGAAACGCAATCCTTTGTTGATAGCTACAGGGGCGATCAGTTCCACCATAATGGACACGTTATCACCGGGCATTACCATTTCTGTTCCTTCAGGTAGGTGGATCTCACCGGTAATATCAGTTGTACGCAGGTAAAACTGGGGACGGTACCTGTTGTGGAAAGGAGTGTGGCGACCACCTTCTTCTTTCTTAAGGATATATACCTCAGCATTAAACTTGGTATGAGGGGTGATGGAACCTGGCTTGCAGATAACCATACCTCTGCGGATATCAGTCTTTTCAATACCTCTCAAAAGGATACCTACGTTGTCACCAGCTTCACCGCGGTCAAGAATCTTACGGAACATCTCAACACCAGTGATGGTGGAAGTAAGCTTCTCATCACCAAAACCGATAATCTCTACAGGATCACCAGTATTGGCCACACCTGTTTCGATACGTCCGGTAGCAACCGTACCACGACCAGTGATGGAGAACACATCTTCGATAGGCATAAGGAAAGGCTTATCCTTATCGCGCTCTGGCTCCTCAATCCAGCTGTCAACAGCTTCCATAAGATCCATTACGGTTTTTTCCCACTTCTCTTCGCCATTAAGGGCACCAAGAGCAGAACCCTGGATCACAGGAGTGTTGTCACCATCATATTCATAGAATGAAAGAAGTTCGCGGATCTCCATTTCTACGAGTTCCAGAAGTTCTTCGTCATCAACCATGTCAACCTTGTTCATGAAAACCACGATACGAGGAATACCTACCTGGCGACCAAGAAGGATATGCTCACGGGTTTGAGGCATGGGGCCGTCAGTGGCAGCTACAACAAGAATAGCACCGTCCATCTGGGCAGCACCGGTAACCATGTTCTTAACGTAGTCAGCGTGACCAGGACAGTCAACGTGAGCGTAGTGGCGGTTAGCCGTTTGATATTCTACGTGTGCAGTATTAATGGTAATACCCCTTTCTTTTTCTTCAGGAGCATTATCAATAGAGTCGAACGAACGCAGTTCAGAAAGACCAGCGCGAGCCAATACTGTAGTAATAGCTGCTGTCAAAGTGGTCTTACCGTGGTCAACGTGTCCGATGGTACCGATGTTTAAGTGCGGTTTGTTCCGAACGAAATTTTCTTTTGCCATGGTTTTAAAACTTAGTTTTAATTTTTATCTGTAAATAAAGCGAGACCACTATGGTCTTTCACTTAGAGCCAATGAGGGGAATTGAACCCCTGACCTCTTCCTTACCAAGGAAACGCTCTACCCCTGAGCTACATCGGCAGTTGTTAGTTAATTTGTTGATTAGTCAACTGTAGATTAGCCGTGTCACCAATCAACCCCATACCAATCAACTACTAACTACCTTGAGCGGGAAACGGGATTCGACCCCCTGCCTACCGGCAGGCAGGCGCGACCCTGGTCGCTTGTTACAGCATATGACCAAAGTCAGGGAACGAAAAACATTTCGCCACTTTGAGCGGGAAACGGGATTCGAACCCGCGACCCTCAGCTTGGAAGGCTGATGCTCTAGCCAGCTGAGCTACTCCCGCTTTTGTTGGTTTAAAGTTTTAAAGTTTAAGGTTCAAAATTGCATGAACAACCTTAAACTTTGGACTTTCAATCTTAAACCACTGGCTTAAGTGGGGAGAGCAGGATTCGAACCTGCGAAGGTAAAACCAACAGATTTACAGTCTGTCCTCGTTGGCCGCTTGAGTATCTCCCCGATACATTTAAAGAACTTTGCAAAGGCTTTGAACCTTCGCAGGAAGCACCTGCGTTACCAACAGATTTTCTCCAAATCTTCCGATCCTTCTGTGAGACCCGACATTTGAACATCTCCCTAAAATTACTTGTGGTGATAGTCCGGAATATTCTTCCGGACCACCACCACATGAGCCTGTGGAGGGATTCGAACCCCCGACCAGCTGATTACAAATCAGCTGCTCTGGCCAGCTGAGCTACACAGGCTTTTGGTATTATTATATAAAAGAACAGCCCGTTTGAAAAACGGACTGCAAATGTAATAAGAATTTGAATTGCTGCAAACAGCAGAAAAAATAAATTTTAAGAGGCTATTGCGCGGACTTTTTCCTTGCGTTTCCGCAGTTGACGCCTTAATGCTTCGGTAGATAAATCTGTGGCCTCCTCAAAGGATTTGCACTGTTTTTTTACGATCAGCTCGTGTCCCGGAATGTGGATCTTAACTTCGGCAATTTTATTCTGCCGGGTGTGATTGTTGTCTAGTTTCAAAAATACTTCTCCATTGATAATGCGGTCGTGGTACTGCTCTAGCTTGTCAAGTTTACCTTGTATGAAGGTTACAAGTTTTTGGTCAGCCGTAAAGTTTACAGATTGGACACGTACATTCATATTTCGTGTGAATTTGAATCGCCCCTCGGGTGAGCATGGTTATACATTAGTTTTAATTGATCTATAGTATTGTGCGTATAGATCTGGGTGGCCGCAAGGTTGGAATGCCCGAGTAATTCCTTAATTGAGGTGAGATCAGCCCCCCTGTTCAGCATATGTGTGGCAAAGGAATGTCGTAGCACATGCGGACTCTTTTTTTCTAAACCGGAAACTAGTCGAAGATAATTATTAATGGTATTATAAACAAGTTTTGGATAGAGCTTATTGCCCTTTTTCGTAAGGAACAAATGAGGCGATGCCCCCGCTCCATGTTCCAGCTCCCTGTGCGCAAGGTATTGCCGGAGCAAATCTTCAAGAACGGGGGTAAGCGGGATATTCCTTTCCTTGTTGCGCTTTCCCGTCACGGTTAATTTTTTCTGATTGAAATCCACATTACTGACCTTGAGGTTGATCAGTTCGGAGAGTCGCATACCTGTGTGATAAAAGGTGTGAAAAATTGCCCGCTCCGTATTCCCCCACTCCTGGTTGTGAGCAAAGTAATCCTTCTCCAGCAAATCACCCACCTCATCTTCACTGGCCACTCTCAGCAACTGCTTTTTCTGCTTGGGGGCCGATATCTTAGCTGCGGGGTTGCCGGTGCAGATGCCTTGTCTAAGCAGGTACTTAAAGAAACTTTTAAGGCTGGAAAGTTTTCGATTGATGGATCGGGGATTTATACCACCATCCATCAGGGAGATGATCCATTCGCGGATCATGTGATGAGTGATTTCGCTGACCGCCTGCGGGCCATCCCACTTAATCTCCTTTTCCCTTTCGAGGAAACCGGCAAACTCCAACAGATCGGTGCGGTAAGCTTTGATGGTGTGTTCAGAGTAACGCTTCTGAAAGGCGAGGTGATCCAAAAATTGATCTGTATACATAAAAAAGAAGCAAGGATCTGTAAAACTACAAATCCTTGCTTCAATATTATATAGCGAATGCGGAAGTTCTGTCTATTCCTCGTCCTGGCGCTTGGCCTGAATGTACGCGGCCTTCAACACTTCCTTCCTTCTCTCCACGGAAGGCTTGATGAATTGCTGGCGGCTGCGAACCTCGCGCATGGTACCGGTGCGGTCAAATTTTCTTTTGTAGCGCTTAAGTGCGCGTTCAATAGATTCTCCTTCTTTTACAGAAACTACAAGCATCTTTTGTCTTTAATTTTTAAGGGCTGCAAATGTACTGGTAATGATCTAAATTTCAAAGTGCTGTCAATTTTTTTTATTTCATGAGGTTCTTGGAAAGCACCAACCTCTGAATCTCAGATGTGCCCTCACCTATGGTGCAAAGCTTTACATCGCGGTAAAATTTCTCTACCGGAAAGTCCTTCGTAAAGCCATAGCCTCCAAAGATCTGTACAGCCTCATTGCATACTCTTACGGCCACTTCAGAAGCATACAGTTTAGCCATGGCAGAGATATCCGTCACCTTTTCCCCGCGGTTCTTGACATTTGCTGCTTTATAGGTCAGCAGTTCCGCAGCTTCGAGTTCGGTAGCCATGTCGGCAAGTTTAAACCCAATGGCCTGGAAAGAGGAAATAGGTTTGCCAAACTGCTCACGCTCCTTTGAGTATTTGACGGCCGCGTCCAGAGCTCCATGTGCCGTTCCCAAAGAAAGGGCGGCAATAGAAATGCGGCCTCCATCCAATACCTTCATGGCCTGAATGAAGCCATCACCTTCCTTGCCGAGCATATTTTCTGCGGGCACCCGGCAATCCTCAAATATCATTTCTGCCGTTTCAGAAGCACGCATGCCCAGTTTATTCTCCTTCTTACCACCTGAAAAACCTTTAGTTCCACGTTCCACTACAAAGGCAGTGATCCCATGGCTATCAAGCGGCTCTCCCGTGCGAGCGAGCACCACCGCAATATCCGCTGAAATTCCATGAGTTATCCAGTTTTTGGCCCCATTGAGGATCCAGTGATCCCCATCCTTTTTCGCAGTAACTTTCATTCGCATGGCATCTGAGCCGGTATTGGCTTCAGTCAGACCCCACGCTCCTATCCATTCGGCCCAAGCCAGTTTAGGAAGCCATTTACTCTTTTGCTCCTCATTGCCAAACTGAAGAATATGACCCGTACAAAGGGAATTATGAGCAGCTACAGAAAGCCCAACCGATGGATCTACGCGGCTTATTTCGGTTATTACGGTTACATATTCAGTATAGGTAAGTCCTGCTCCTCCATATTCCTGAGGTACCAGCACCCCCATCAGTCCCAACTCACCCAGCTTCTTCAGCGCCTCCACAGGAAAAGTCTGGCTCTCATCCCAATCCATAATATTGGGGGTAATATGCTGGGCGCAAAAATCCTTTACGGTATCAGCAATCATCTTTTGAGTTTCGGTCTGTCCGAAATCAAGTCCTGTTTCTACTTTGTCCTGTGTAATTTCCATGTAAATCTTTTAAATCTTGCGGAGTTACTGAGAGGCACTCTCAGAGGTCGTAACATAATTTGCAATTTTACTGAATAATCGCTCATCTATCAATTCAATGTTCTGCAACTCGTCAATGGAGCGATACGGCCGTACCCTTTCCCTGAAGTTCACAATGTTCTTAACCACTTCATACTCAAGATACGGGTGGCTCAAAAGTTCTTTAAAAGTGGCGGTGTTTATATTTATCTTTTTTATCGAGGACCTTTCCAAGGTCAACTGATCTTCAAACAGCTTCAGCCGTTCCTCATCCATTCCATACACCTCCAGCAGTTGTTCCTTATTATAAAAACCCCCCAACCGCTCCCGGTACCTACAGATCCGACTCGCATAGGCTGGACCTATCCCTGTAAGCGTCAACAATTGAACAGAGTCCGCGGTATTGATCTCCATTACTACAGGCGGTGATTTCTCCTCCCGAGGAGCCATGGCACTATCTACGCTGGCGTAGGGCAACAGGGCTTCCACTATGGCAGAATCAAGGTGGTATACCTTAAAAAGTTCCCGGGGATCATCGTAGGGTTTTACCTTTTCGCGGTAGGTGATGATCCGTTTGGCTTCCCACTCCTTCAATCCCATTGTTGCCAATTGCTTTGCTGTAACTTTATTAACATCAAAAGGGCTGAAGTGATAACCAGGTTCATTTCTTTTTGGAGAAGCTTTGCTGTCGTGTATTCTCACATAGGAACTTATCCTTTCATAAAGAAGCGAATCCATCCCATATAATTTCTGAAGATCTTTGGGCTCTCTATACTGGCCGCCCTTTTCGCGGTAATTTATAGCTGTTGCCGCCAGCCGTGGAGGAAAACCGAGGGTCTGCAAAGCAGAATCAGAGGCAGTATTGGGATCGAAATAGAAAAGCTCACCTTCTTCCAAAGCTCTGAGGCGATAAACTGAATCCTGTCTCTCCCAGTCCTCTACATAACTCTGAAATTTAGTCAGATCAGCCGGGGAACTTTTTACCCAAAAATCATCAAAGTATAGTGCCAATTGTAACAAAAACGCAATAGCCACCAGTGCAAGCAGCCCGTTTCTTTGCTTTCGGGTATAGGTATAAAATTCTTTAAAGCCCTTCCACATGGCTCAGGTTTGTTACTTCAAAGGAGTGTGGTTATGGCCACATCCATTTTCATAGAAATTGGCCAAAGGCAAGATAAGA
>CAZNMG010000486.1:0-6285 GCA_964574075.1 uncultured Owenweeksia sp. | reverse complement strand
CTGCATCTGCATCATGGCCATTTGAAGGGATTCAGACATTTCCTGCATCTGCTCCCCTGCATCCTTTTGATTTTGATCAGCCGGTTGGCTTTGTTGCTTCTCAAGGTTTTCCTGGGCTTTCTGCATTTCCTCACTGGCTTTTTGCTCCTCCTCATCAAGCTGTTCCTCACCAGCGGATTTATCGAATTTTTTATCCTGCTCTCTCAGTTCCTCAATTTTTTCGGTGGCTTTTTTGAATTCCTCCTCGATCTCTTTCTGTTTTTGAGCCTCCTGTTCATTCTTCTCTTGCTGTTCCTTTTCACTTAGCTCCTGGTCTTCCTTTTCAGCACCAAGTTCCTTCATTTCCTCGGCCAATTTCTCCAGCTTTTGGGCCTGCTCCAATATGTCCTTCTGAAACTTCAGATCCTTGAGTAAATCTTCCTTACGCAGCTCGGTCTGACGGTTTTGCTCATTTTTTTGCTGCAATTCTTCCAGCTTTTCACGCAGCTTATCGGTGTTGAGCTCTTCCATGAGTTTCTCTATCTCCTTCATTAGGTCTTCCAGCTCCTTCTGTTCCGCATCCAATTTGGCGATTTCCTCTTCCTTCTTTTTAAGCTCCTCAGGTTTTTTGCCAAGCTTTTCCTCCTCCTTAAGCAGCTCCTCAAGCTTTTGCTGATTCTCCTGTTGCTTCTCTAAGAGGGCCTGCTGCTTCTTAAGGAGTTCCTTCAGTTTATTTTTCTCCTTCCAACCCAGATTTTTCTTTTCCATTAACTCCTTTTGCATCTCCGCCAGTGATTTTTCCAACTCCTCCTCCTGCTTTCGATTTTCGCGGCTTGAGTCAAAGTACTTTTGGTACTCTTCATCCAAAAGCTCCTTTCTTTCTTCACTACCAAGAATGTTTAGGGTGTAAGACTCTGATCTTCTGACCTTTGCCCCGTTCACCCCGTCATTGTCCCTCACCTCAAGATAGATTTTCACCTCCTGGGATTCTTCTCCGGCTAACGAATCCAAAGCCAGTACCGAACCTATTCTCTGTGCCAGGGCATCCCTGCTGATCGATACCTGTTGACGGACACTCGATTCCCCAGCCTCGATCATCAGTGAAAGGCTGCTAAAGCCATAGTCATCTGCGATGCTGCCATTGTAGTACAACACCCCGGGGTTTAGAGAATCTTCTTCGAATTCTACCGAAATCTGCGGGTATTGGTCCTTGATAACTCTTAGTTTGTTCGAGTTTATGCTCTTTTTCCTGACCAATGTATTCTGAGTAATCACCGAATATTCCACATTGCGCCTTATGACTTGTTCTATAGAGAATAAGGAATTTCCCACTTCTGAGAATTCCAGATTCGTGGAGTCGAGAAGCAGAAACGCCTTGTTGGCCTGTTTCACATCCAGGACCCATTCGACCCTGCTTCCCTCAGGAACATCCTGAACCAGCTTCGCCTCCGTTTCAAAAGGTTTAATAGCAGTGTAAGCGGGAGGGGACACTCGCATGGTAAATGCGCTCACCACCGGCTCCTGTATAACCTCTACCTTGTAGAGGGGACTGTGAAAACCGGCTGCGGAAAAGCGAAATTCAAACCCCTCCTGTACATTATCGAATCTATATTGGTAGGCCCCATCCGGGGTTTTTATCATCCTGTTTGCGCCACCCGGAAGTACAATAGACGCATCGGCAGGCAGGCTGCTACCACTAAAACTCAGGTTTAGCATCAGGTTTTCGCCCTGCTCTACTGTAAGATCTTCATTTTGGAGCAGGAACTGGAATGGGGCTTCCGGTACAAAATCAGTATTGTAGGCGGCTATTCTTTTTCCGCTTTCGGTAAAATCATCCCACCAGCCTGAAACAACCACCCCTCCAAGAATAAGAACAGGAATGATCAGGATCGGCCAGTATTTTTTGTTTTCCCTGAAATCCACGGCATTTTGAAATGGCACAGGGCTTAAGCTGCCAATGCGTTGATCAATACTGGCCTGTATCAGCGCCCTCTCTCCTGCAGAAGTATTCTGCAACTGTAGGGTATTGGTGATTTTATCATCGATTTCGGGAAAATGTTTTCCAACAATCCTGGCGGCTCTCTCATAGCTGATTCGCTTCCCGATCTTCAGGAGCTTTGCAACAGGATAAAGAATATAATATCCGAGAATGGCGGCCAAACCAGTAAGTAGCAACACGAAAAGGACCAGACGTGTGGCAGAGGGAAAACGCCCGAAATACTCCGCCAGGGCTACCACAAAGAAATAGGTAAGGCTAAGCCCCACGCCATACATCACGCCTTTAATGAGGCGGTTCTGGTAGTATTTACGTATAAATATCTCCAACTTGTCGCGAAGTGCGTCCTGCTTTCTCATAGTATCATTCCTGCTGTGGATTAAACGCAACTGATAGTCCTTAATTGCGGTTTCATCAAAGGTACAAAGCCTGATAAGATAATTATCTTTGCCCCCCTTAAACCCACAGCATAATGAGTGAAAGAAAAGTAAGAGTGCGTTTTGCCCCCAGCCCCACCGGCCCCTTGCATATGGGAGGCGTGCGCACCGCCCTGTATAACTACCTTTTTGCAAAACAGCATAACGGAGATTTTGTGCTCCGTATTGAAGATACGGACCAGGCCCGCTATGTACCCGGTGCTGAAGATTATATCGTTGAGGCTTTGGAATGGTGCCATATGGTGCCGGATGAAGGTGTTGGCTTTGGTGGAAATTATGCGCCTTACAGACAGAGCGAGCGAAAGGCGATGTACCGCGAATTTGCCGATCGGCTGATAGAATCACGTCATGCCTACTATGCCTTTGATACTTCTGAGGAGCTTGAACGGATGCGTGAGATGGCGCGTAGTGCAGGTACGGCCAACTGGCAATACAACCACGTTACCCGTGGAAGTATGAAGAACTCCATCACGCTCTCTGCCCAGGAATCACAGCAACGGCTCGATTCCGGTGATCCGTACGTGATCAGGATAAAGCTGCCGCGCAACGAGGAGGTGAAGTTTGAAGACATGATCCGGGGATGGGTGTCCGTCAACACCAACAATATGGATGATAAGGTGCTTTTCAAGTCGGATGGAATGCCAACCTATCACCTGGCCAATATTGTGGACGATCACCTTATGGATATCACCCATGTGATACGCGGTGAGGAGTGGCTGCCCTCGGCCCCGCTGCACATTCTCCTATACCGCTACCTGGGCTGGGAAGAAAGCCGGCCGCAGTTTGCCCACCTGCCTCTGCTGCTTAAGCCTGATGGCAATGGCAAACTCAGCAAAAGAGATGGCGACCGGCTCGGTTTCCCGGTTTTTCCGCTGCAATGGCGCGATCCTGAAACCGGAAACATATCCAGTGGCTATCGGGAGCAGGGATACTTTCCGGAAGCATTTGTAAATATGCTGGCCTTGCTGGGATGGAACCCGGGTACAGAGCAGGAGATCTTCTCCATGCACGAACTCATCGATACCTTTACCATACAGCGCGTGAATAAGGCGGGCGCGAAATATGATCACGATAAAACGAAGTGGTTTAATCAACAGTATCTACGAAAGCATTCCGACAAGGAGTTGGGTGAATTGCTCATGCCTTACCTGGAAGCCAAAGGCCTGAAGGCTTCCCAGAAATATGTGGCGCGGGTGGCGGGGATTATGAAGGAACGGGCCTATTTTATTGAAGATATGCTCAACGAAGGCTCTTACTTTTTTGAACCACCAACAGTCTATGATGAGCAGACAGTGCAAAAAAAATGGAATGAGGAGGCCCGTCAACATGTTGCCAACCTGGTGGGACGCTTCGAAACTCTTCAATACTTTGATGCGGCTTCTGTGGAACAGGCCTTCCAGGCGTACCTGCATGAGCAGGGAGTAGGTTTTGGGAAGGTGGGGCCGGGTTTCAGGCTGGCTGTTACCGGAAAGGGTATGGGGGCATCTATGTTTGAAATTTGCGAGGTGCTGGGCAAACAGGAAACCCTGAGCCGCATGCGTACGGCCTTGAAAACGCTTTAGCGATGGATCGTATTGAAGTAGAGGGGATTAAGCTTTTTGGCTACCACGGCTGCCTGGATGAAGAAGGACTCATTGGCACCGATTACCGGGTAAATGTAACGGTGTGGGGAGATCTGCAAAAAGCAGCAGAAAGCGATAACCTGAAAGATACGCTGGACTATGTGATTATTTACCGGGTGGTAGCCGGTGAAATGGCCGTGAGGGCTAAACTTATTGAACATGTGGCCAAAAGGATCCTGAAAAAGCTGCTGGAGCAAATGCCCTTGGTGCAAAAAGCTGAAATAAAACTGAGTAAGCTTCACCCCCCGATCAACGGAGATGTGGAAAGGGTGAGTGTGGTGATGACGATGGAACGTTAGAAGCTGGTGCTTAATTGATTGAATTGACCCTGCGTATAAAGCCCTACCACACAGGTAGCTGTATTCCATACAATGTAGTAATTATCGCTCTCCACAATGTTAATGCTGCCATTGCCGCTGGCTTCGCATGAACCATTAATTCCGCAGTCGATCGTTCCGCTCACGGAAAAGTTTTGGCTTCCGGCAGGCACAGCGCTTACATTGAACTGATTGGAGGTAGGGTTGATTATTTTGCCTCCAATATTTAGGTACAGTTCGAGTGAGCAGTCATAGAGATCCCCCATATAGTTGAGCGTAATAGAGGCCGTTCTGTTATTGCTTGCCTCAGACCTCACTGGTTCTCCCTCTTCATTGTTTTCGGGTATCTGGGCTTTTACCGGAGGTAATTCCTTGGCATTCATTCTAATGGGTTCCGGTAGAACAATTTTGGTATTGTCCCCGAAGTCAATCCGGACTTTTTTGGTGGTAAATTCATAAAAGGCATGTTTGGCAGACAGGTCATATACATGCTCTCCCTTACCCTGAAGTTTTATAGCAAAGTTGCCCGAGTTATCTGTGATATCCGTACCATTGGCAACATCCATATTGACCCGGGCCAAAGGGTTTCCCTGAAAGTCGTGCACCACACCTTCTATCCACACAAAACTTTCATCTTCTGATTCAGGATCGAGGTAAACCCAGGCACCAACCCCTAATATAGCCACGAGCACTGCGGACATTATAATCATCCGAATAATGCGGAAAGAATGCTCTTTGGTAAGATTCGGGAAAATGTTTTTCTCAATTACACTGCGAAAAATCAATACCAGCGCCCCGATAGCGATACCTGCTATACCAGCCACCTTCCCCAGGCTCTCCAGTGCTTCAATGCCCATTTTTCAATTTTAGATGTTGATGAAAAAGTCGATATGAAATTACAGAATTCTCCCCTACGCCATAGTTATTGTTTTTAACTATTTTTGCGGTCGCTCCTTCAGCTGGTGCTGAAATAACTGGTTCCGTGGCCGAGTGGCTAGGCAGAGGTCTGCAAAACCTTCTACAGCGGTTCGAATCCGCTCGGAACCTCAGGATTGTCACACTCCAAAGTAATATAGGTTGCTTCACTTCTGAGGCAACCTATTTTTTTGGTTCATACCCACTTATTTCCTTAAAACCTTTAGGCGATCCGCTCGTTTAAAACTGGGTAAGATCAGTGTATGGATTACATTAAGAAAGAAGGTGTATGGATTCCAAAACTGGGCTTCGGAACCTTTAACCTCACGGGCAGAAAAGCCAAAGGTGTACTGGAATTTGCTCTCGATGTAGGCTATCGTCATTTTGATACTGCCCAGATGTATGAAAATGAAACGGTGATCGGTGAAGTCATCGGCCACACCAGCATCCCCCGTGATAGGCTCTTCATTACCACCAAAGTCTGGTGGACCAACCTGTCAAAGGATAAATTCATTCCCTCTGTTGAAGACAGTTTGCGCCATCTGAACCAGGAGTACGTGGACCTCCTTCTTATCCATTGGCCTAATAAAGAGATCCCTCTGGAAGAGTCACTGGAGCAGCTGGCAATGGCAAAGGAAAAGGGCCTCACCAAGCTTATAGGGGTGAGTAATTTTAATGTGGAAATGCTGGAGAAAGTAGAAGCCAGTGGTATAGAAATAGCCTGTAATCAGTTTGAATACCACGCCCTTATAGATCAAGAGAAGCTACTGGAAAAGACCCGCTCCCTGGACTGCTTTGCCACCGCCTATTGTCCTATTGCCCGGGGCCAGGTGGATGATTCTGAAGTTCTCCAATACATTGCCCGGAAACACAAGGTTACCCCTGTACAGGTAGCTTTGCGATGGTTGGTTCAACAGGATGGTGTTGTGGCGATTCCAAAATCGAGCCAGCTCATCCGTATAAAGCAAAACTTTGATGTTTACAATTTTCATCTTTCGGATGAAGAAATGAGTAACATC
>CAZNMG010000485.1:0-3899 GCA_964574075.1 uncultured Owenweeksia sp. | reverse complement strand
CACTACGCGGCTGGTCCATGGTAAAGGCTTCGCGGCTCCAGTCGCAGGAGGCTCCAAGTCGCTTCAACTGTTCGAGAATGATGCCCCCGTGTTTATCTGTCCATGCCCAGGCATGCTTTAAAAAATCCTCGCGGTTTAGATCAGCTTTTGATATTCCCTCATCCTTCAGCTTTGCCACTACTTTTGCTTCGGTGGCTATAGAGGCGTGATCAGTACCCGGAACCCAGCAGGCATTATAGCCACGCATGCGCGCCCTCCGAATGAGCACATCCTGCAAAGTATTATTTAGCATGTGTCCCATGTGCAGCACCCCGGTGACATTTGGAGGCGGTATCACAATGGTATAGGCCTTTCGCTCATCCGGTTTTGATTCAAAAACCTTATTTTGAAGCCAGTGATCGTACCATTTTTTCTCGGAACGGAGATAATCGTAATTTGCGGGAATGCTCATGTAACGGGGTTTCAGGGAACTTTTAAATTAGAAAGGGCAAAGTTAGAAATTGTAAAATTCGCACTTTGCATCCTTTGGCACATTTTTAGCGTGCTAAAGGTCAGATTTTGAAGAAAAATATTTAACGTTAAATTTGTCCAACATCCAAAAAAGAAAGATTACGATGAAAAAGCTTTTCTTAGCACTTAGCTTCATGGCGGCCGGAACCTTTGCCATGGCCCAGGAATCCAACCCTAACGCTCCGGAAATAAAATTTGAGCAAAAAACAATTGACTACGGTACAATTGATCAGGGAGCGGACGGCAACCGCGAATTTGTTTTTACCAATACCGGTAAAGAGCCACTAATTATTACCAACGCAAAAGGATCTTGCGGATGCACCGTACCCACCTGGCCACGTGAGCCAATTGCCCCGGGAGAAACTGGTGTCATCAAAGTAAAGTACGATACCAAAAGAGTTGGCCCCTTCACTAAAACTGTAACCCTTAGCTCCAATGCAAAGACCCCTACTGAGGTATTGCACATAAAAGGTGTGGTGAAGAAAGAAGAACCCGTAAAAACCACTCCCGAACAGGAAGGAAAAACTTCCATGATGAAGCAGGAGGGTAAATAAGACATAATTGAATATTACCTTTGCGCCCTCTCCCAGTAAACCGGGAGAGGGTTTTTTATTTTTAAAATTTTCTCTGTCTGTATGCCGGCAATTTCTATTAAGGGCCTTACGATGCCTGAGTCTCCCATCCGCAAACTGGTACCATTCTCCGAGATCGCCAAAGAAAAAGGGCGAACGGTTTTTCATCTCAACATTGGTCAACCCGATATTGAAACACCACCTGCGGCCATTGAATCCATTAAAAGAACTGATATCAAAATATTGGCTTACAGCCACTCAGCGGGTTTTGAATCCTACCGCATGGGGCTGGTGAAGTACTATGAAAAGGTAGGGATCGACCTTACCCTCGATGACATTATCGTTACCACGGGAGGTTCGGAAGCTATACTTTTCACACTCAACAGCATTACTGATCCGGGAGATGAGATCATCATCCCAGAACCATTTTACGCCAACTACAATGGCTTCGGCATCTCTTCTGGTGTTACCGTGGTGCCTGTTACCTCCCGGATTGAGGAAAATTTTGCCCTGCCCCGCATTGAGGAATTCGAAAAACTGATTACCTCACGCACCAAGGGAATAATGATATGTAACCCCGGTAACCCCACCGGCTACCTCTACACAAAGGAAGAGTTGGAGCAACTAAGCGAACTGGTTAAAAAGTATGACCTGTTTTTGATTGCCGATGAGGTGTACCGCGAATTTGCCTATGATGATGCCGTACATCATTCCATCCTTGAACTGGAAGGTATTGAGGAAAATGCCATTGTGATTGACAGTGTCTCTAAAAGATACAGCATGTGCGGAGCCCGGATCGGCTGCCTTGCCTCGCGCAACAAGGGCTTTATGTCTACAGCCATGAAGTTTGCCCAGGCCCGCCTTAGCCCCCCTACCCTTGAGCAAATTGCCAGTGAAGCGGCATTAAGTACCGGCCCTGAATATTTTGAAAAAGTAAAAAAGGAGTATCAAAAGCGCAGAGACATTCTGGTCGATGGTCTAAACACTATTGAAGGAGTAACCTGTCCCAAACCAAAGGGAGCCTTTTATGCTATGGCCCAGTTGCCGGTCGATAGTACCGACCGCTTTGCCCAATGGCTTCTTTCCACCTTTGCCAGAAATGAAAAAACGGTGATGGTAGCCCCGGCAGAAGGTTTCTATGCGACTCCGGGGATGGGACTTAATCAGATTCGCCTGGCTTACGTCCTCAAGCAACAGGACCTGGAGGAATCGGTGGAAATATTGAGGGAAGCACTTCAAAAATACCCCGGAACACTATTGTGAGCCAACCTCTCCCGCACATACAGGAAAATGTTTCACTAAAGCCCTACAATACCTTTGGGATTGATGCCCGTACCCGCTACTTCTTTGACGCTCAAACCATGGACGACCTTCTATGGATCATACACCAAACGGAGTTTGAGCTCGATAAACTGATACTGGGTGGTGGGAGCAATATGCTCCTTACGCAGGATTATAAGGGACTTGTTATTAAGATTTCGCTGAAGGTAAAATGGATTGAGAAAGAGGAGGATGGATCTACGCTGGTTTCAGTGATGGCCGGTGAAAACTGGCACAGCTTTGTGCAGTGGACCATTGAAAATGGCCTTGGTGGATTGGAAAATCTTTCGCTCATACCGGGTAACGTGGGTTCAGCCCCCATTCAGAATATTGGGGCTTATGGAGTGGAGTTGAAAGACACCTTTCACCACCTGGAAGCTTTGAACATTGATACAGGCGAATTCGAAATTTTCACCTGCGAGCAATGCCAGTTTGGCTATCGCCATTCATTTTTTAAGGCAGAAGGTAAAGGACGTTATATAATCACGAGGGTGTTTTTTCTTCTCACCAATAAAGATCACCGGCTCACCACTTCCTATGGAGCCATCGAAACAGAGCTTGCACGGCTGGGCAGGGATGCAAACATTCAGTCCATTTCGGAAGCCGTAAGCAATATACGCAGGAGCAAACTACCTGACCCGGCTGTGCTGGGAAACAGTGGTAGCTTTTTTAAAAATCCGGTTATAAGTCTTGATCAATATGAAAGACTGAAATCAATGCACCCTGATGTGGTAGGGTTCCGTGACCCATCAGGCGGAATGAAGCTTGCCGCAGGATGGATGATTGAAAAAGCCGGGTGGAAAGGTTTCAGGCGGGGTGATGCCGGTGTCCACGAAAAACAGGCGCTGGTATTGGTAAATTACGGCTCAGCAAGCGGCAAGGAAATTGCTGACTTATCTGAGGAAATTCGTCAGTCGATATTATCCACTTTTGGGGTGGAACTGGAACGCGAAGTGAATATGATCTGACATTACATCGATAAATCTTACAGGATGGAAATTTTTTTGATTGCAGTGGCTTTAATAGGATTGGCATTTGCAGGAATAGCCATAAAAATATGGGCAAAAAAAGACGGGGAATTCTCAGGGACCTGCGCAAGCAACAGCCCGTTTCTCAACAAGGAAGGTGAGCCCTGCGGATTCTGTGGGGCCAGTCCCGAAGATAAATGCCGCAAGCCCGATGAAGCCAAACCCGCCTCGGCATAGCGCCTTTTATAAACTATTCCAGGTACTTTCTGAAACCCTCCGTTTGTGCCACTTCCCATTCACCGCGGTCATTGCTGCTTATTAGGTAACCCTCTAAATCAGGCCGGGAGCGAATAAACTTCAACGCATCTTTGGTACCCAATACCATACAGACTGTAGCATAGGCGTCTGCGTCCATACACTGATCGGCAATAATGGTAACACTCAGAAGCTGATTTCTTGCTGGATAGCCTGTGAGAGGATCAATGGTGTGAGCGTATCGGGTACCGGTTTGTTCGTCAATCCAGAACTT
>CAZNMG010000484.1:0-3441 GCA_964574075.1 uncultured Owenweeksia sp. | reverse complement strand
TTCACGCGCACGGACGTATACTTCCACCGGGAATTCATTGTCGAGATAACTCACCTCATTGTGGACCACACGATCGATAAAAAGGTCGCGAGGAACGGTGGTGTCGCCAAAACCAACGGTGTAAATCGGGTATGGCAGAGCTTCGGCCGTGTAACCCGGATCATTGCCCTGGTTGAAGATACCGTCCGAAAGAAGTACCACCCCTCCTACATTCTGATTGTAATACCGCTCCTGGACTTGCTTCAGGGCCTCGTTAATATCCGTGCTTTTAGCCGAAAAGGAATCACCGGCTTCCATAAGCTGATCGGAGAAATCATAGTAACGCACATCATATTTCTGGTCGAGCTCGCCCGTGATCTCGCTTCCGCTAAGATATTGCCTTACCTCTGCGCTATCATTTTGCGTAAGCATGGAAGTGGAATGATCTTCGAGCCACACAAGTATTGGCTTTTGCTCTTCACGCTCCGTAATCTTGAACAAAGGGGAAAGTAAAAGCAACCCAAGGAGGAAAAACAACAAAAAACGCACTCCGAAAAGCAGCCTGCGCTGACCTAAAGTAAAGGCTTTACCCCGGAAATACAGCAGCCATGCAAGAAGGAAAGATACCAGGGCAATAGGTACCAGCCACCATGCTGAATTTTCTAAGAGTATTTCGGGCATTTAAACTTTGGTTTCCGCAAATGTGTGCGTGTGGATAAACAACTGAACAAGCCGTGCAAAATTGTGATCAGGTAAGCATTCCCCCATCCACGCTGAGTGTCTGCCCGGTAATGTATGCTGAAAGATCTGAAGCGAGGAAGAGACAGGCATTGGCCACATCTTCCGGGGTCCCTCCCCTTTTCAGGGGAATTCCATCGCGCCATGCCTGAACGGTTTTTTCATCAAGCTTGCCCGTCATTTCAGTTTCGATAAACCCGGGAGCAATAGCATTGCAGCGAATATTGCGCGAACCCAGCTCAAGGGCTATGGATTTGGTAAAACCAATGATACCGGCTTTGGAAGCCGCGTAGTTAGACTGGCCGGCATTGCCCTTCACACCTACTACCGAGCTAATATTTATGATAGAACCGCTCCGCTGCTTGAGCATACTGCGTTGCACAGCCTTTGTAAGATTAAACACCGACTTGAGATTGATCTGTATCACCTTGTCAAAATCTTCCTCACTCATGCGCATCAAAAGATTATCACGGGTAATTCCGGCATTGTTTATCACCACGTCAATGCTGCCGAAATCGACCAGTACATCATTTATTAGTTTTTCGGCTGACGCAAAATCCGAAGCATCGCTGCGGTACCCTTTTACCTTTACATTGCTGGCTCCCAGTTCTTTTTCAAAAGCTTCGGCCTGCTCTACTGATGAGAGATACGTAAAGGCAATATTTGCTCCGTGTGCTACAAACACTTCTGCAATCCCCTTTCCGATGCCTTTGGATGCACCGGTTATAACGGCCGTCTTTCCTTCCAGTAGTTTCATATTGTGATTGGATAATTTTCGTCAAAGATAAAATTCTTAGACTAGCCCCAAATGCGGGAAGAGCAGCCTATAGCCACATTATAAAGTACCGCAGAAAAATATACTTTAGCTCAAGATTTATAAATCCTTAACTATGAAAAAATTACTACTAGTACTGGCCCTGATTTCGGGTCTCACTACAGCTCATGCCCAGCTTGATCCTCTTACTCAATTTCTCAACCGGGTGATGGTGCCTGATCTGGTCACCTATGATTCCATTTCCGTTTCACTCGATAGCGGTGCGGCCTTTACCACTGTTGCAGCAGGCCAGCAGCATTACTTCACCAATGGCCACATCGATACGCTCACTATAACAAACTCCGGCATTCCCGTAATTGCGTACAATGGAGTGATGACTGGTAACAAAACTGTGGTAACAGGGGTGGATATGACAATGGGCGGCCATGATTCCATTGACCGGGTCACTTATTTTCAGGATCGTAACGGGCAGGACAGTACCATGCGTTATGCCCAGTATGCCAGTGGATTTATCGAGGCTTTTGAAGCCCGGTTTTTTTATGACACCGACACACTTCTTTCGCAGATAGATATTTATGTGCAGGGCTTTGGCAAACTTGGTGATTGGAGAATATTTTATGATCAAAAAAGGCCCGACAGCCTCTATTATACAATTTCTGTTGGCGGAACAGGACCGGGAAGGATGGAATTCGTTTATGACAGCACCAACCCCGACAAACTGAGACAGGTTGAAACTTATGAAGATATTGATGGCGATGGAGAGATGGACCTGATACAGGTGCTGGAAACAAAATACAACAGCCAGGGAAAAATTGATGAGATCAACAATCTCAGCTGGAACACCACAACCTTATCGCTGGAGTTGGTTGGAGCCTATCGCTATAGTGTAAGGGCCAATAGTACCATCTCGCTGAAAGAGCCTGTCCTGGCGAATATTGATCTTTATCCTAATCCGGTAGGTGAAAACCTGAAGATCATATCTGATGGAAGCTTTGGGCGTTATGAAATTTATACGATCAGTGGAGGATTGGTTCAGGAAGGTAATTTTTCTAAAGAAGTAAATGTATCCGCACTACCTGCCGGTTCCTACCTTATCGTATTGAATGGCAAAACAGAAAAAGTAAGCAAAGGCTTTCAGAAGTTGTAAATTTAATCTACAATTTCATCGGTATCCCTCCTCCTTTTCAGCATACCAATGCCTGACATAAAAAAGATGAAACCGATAATAGCCAGTGCCCAGGGGCTAAGGGTTACCAGGTTGGATCCGAAGATGCCTATGATGCCCAGCACCAGGGCGATGCCGCCTACTATGGTGAGGATTAATGCCAGTCCTTTGATCATGATAGTTGGTTTTTGAAAGAAGGAACCGCAACAGGGGGAAATTGTTGATTTTTTTGGCTAGTGCCATTGAAAATCAGTGCTTTTGGGCATCGCCTCAAAAGCGGGACGCGCCACCTCAGGAGGTGCTACGAGCTTTCGCTTTACAGTATCTATCCAGGCTCCATCCACCTTTACTGTAGCGCATAAGGTATCACCCTTCAGTATTTCATGTAAAAAAGAAAACCGGCTAAAATCCCGTGTAAGGGCAGTAATAAAGAGGTTCATCCTTAGGTCGTCACCAAACCGCAGTTCCTTGCGAAAAACTGCTTCTTCCCTGAATAATACCGGCCCAAAGTGATGCTCTGCCATTACTTTTGGATTGAGCCCATGCGCAAACAGAAACTCTATCCGAAGCTGTGCTCCAAAGTCATAGTACACCGAATGGCGGACGTGAAAGTTTGGATCCATATCGCTCCAGCGGAGTTGAAGGGGGCGTTCGAAGGTTTGCATTTTTCTTTCAAAGGAAAAGGATTTGGTAATACTCTCGACAATAGCCCATTGTGCTGCTATGGCAGCAGGTGGTCATGTGCTCCCACCCCTTTCCTTATAAAAAGAAGGTAAGCCCGGCT
>CAZNMG010000483.1:0-5027 GCA_964574075.1 uncultured Owenweeksia sp. | reverse complement strand
CAAACCGGAAGAGATAAGGAAGAATTTGCTAAAGCAGCTTACAGCACCGGTTAAATGGACACAGAGCATGCAGGAAATGATAAAAGATGGGGCCACTCATTTTATAGAAGTGGGCCCCGGCAAGGTGCTCACCGGGCTTATGATGAAGATTGATCCCAATGTGGAAGCAACGCACGCCTGAATGAAGGGGCTCTGCTTACTTTTTGCCGCTGTAATCTTCTTTGGTTTACAATCCTGTAACTCCTGCACCTCACAGGATCAGGAATACGAAGCGGCCACCTTTATGGGTGCCCGTAAAGCTTACCTTGATGGTGTTGATAAAAAGGTACAGGCTATAAAGAAGAACCTTCGTGAGATGAGAAGGTATGAGTTTGATTCGGTTGATCACCACTTGTTGTCAACCGAATATGCCTATTGGCAAAAAGTGCATATCTACACGGATCGCATTGGAATTCGCAAAGCGAAGTTTTATGCAGATCCTGAAAAAAGCGCCCTCAGTGAAGAGTTCTACTTTGATGAGGAAAGAAACCTGATTTTTGCAACCATCAATAAAAACGGGCTTGTAGTAAACAGCACTCCCGACAACGCACCCGGAGAAAAGCTTTACTTTGTTTCGGGCCAGCTAGTTTATGCTTTGGATCACAACCAGGCAGAGATGAATGTGAAAGATAAAAAGGTAAAACTAAAAGCCATAGACCTGCTTAATGAAAGCACACAGATAAAGGAGATAATGTCTAATAAAAAGCTTACACCTTGAGTTACCGCGCCCACTGGCAATGCCCATCCAATATTGCATTGGTGAAATATTGGGGAAAGCATGAAAATCAGATTCCCGCCAACCCCAGTCTTAGTTTCACACTGGATGCCTGCCATACTCAAACAGAGGTAATACTTTCTGAAAAAAAGACCAGCGCTGAGTTTGAATTTGAGGTACTTCTGGATAATGAACCCAAACCGGAATTTGAACCGAAGGTCCAGAGCTTTTTTAATAAGATAGAAGATGAAGCTTCTTTTCTTAAAAAGCATCATCTGAGCATACGCACCACTAATAGCTTTCCGCATAGCAGCGGCATTGCCTCCAGCGCCTCGGGTATGTGCGCATTGGCGCTATGTCTTCTTTCGCTTCGCGAGCAGATGGAGAATACCAGTGAGGACGATTTTTACCGAAAAGCCAGTGAATGGGCGCGTCTGGGATCAGGTAGTGCAAGCCGCTCTGTCTATGGCGGAGTGGTGGAGTGGGGCCGCTTTGCAGGACTAACCGAAAGTAGTGATAGTTATGCTATTCAGTACCCGGGGGAGGTACATGCCGCTTTCCGGGATTACCGCGATTACGTTTTGCTGGTGGAAGAAGGTACCAAAAGTGTATCGAGCACAGCCGGACATGGACTGATGAAGGGGCATCCTTATGCCGAGCGGAGATTTTTGCAGGCCCATGAAAATCTGGAGACCCTCACAAGAGTGCTGAGTGAAGGAGATCTATCCGCATTTTCCGGAATTGTGGAGAGCGAGGCGCTCACATTGCACGCCATGATGATGACTTCCTCTCCCTATTTCCTTTTAATGAAACCCAATACGGTACACATCATTGAAAGGGTTTGGAACTTCAGGGAAGAAACCGGCCACCCCCTCTGCTTTACGCTTGACGCGGGCGCTAACGTGCACCTTCTGTTTCCGGCCAATGTGGAACCAGCCGTAAAAGAGTTTGTTGACACTTCATTATCAGGCTATTTAAAAAATGGGAACTATATTTGCGACCAGGTAGGTCAAGGTCCAAGGAAACTCACTACATGAAAAACAACCCTCTATACTACGCAAAGATCCTTCTGTTCGGGGAGTATGGCATCATCAACGATGCTCAGGGTTTGTCTATTCCCTACAACTTTTACCGAGGTGCCTTTAAGCAGGGCGAAGCGCTGAAGGGAAAGGCAAAAAAATCAAACGAGCATTTGCAGCAGTACCTCATTCACCTGAAGCATTTGCACGCCAGCGGAGAGATAATCGCCCCACTCAATCTTGAAGCGCTGGAAGCCAATATAAAAAGCGGCTACTACTTTGACAGCAGCATTCCTGAAGGATATGGGGTGGGCAGCAGTGGCGCTCTTTGCGCTGCGATTTATGACAAGTATTCTATAAACCGTATTGATCCCGATACCGATATTGACAAAAATTCCATTGTAAAGCTGAAGCAGATCTTTGGCCAGATGGAATCTTACTTTCATGGCAAAAGCAGTGGTCTTGATCCGCTCATTTGCTATCTGAAGCTTCCGGTACTTATCAACTCCAAGGAAGACCTGGGAACGGTAACCCTGCCTGAATCCGGAACCGGAAAGGGCGCTATTTTTCTCCTCAACAGCGGCCAACCGGGTGAAACACAGCCGATGGTCAATATTTTTATGGAAAAGATGAAGACGGAGGGTTTCCGCAAGCTGATGAAGGATGAATTTAATAAGTACAATGATGCCTGTATTCAGGCATTTTTGAAGGGTCATACCAGGCCGCTTTTCAGCAATCTCAAAAAGCTCAGCCACCTGGTGTTGGAATATTTCACTCCGATGATCCCCCACAGCGTGCATGAGTTGTGGAAAAAGGGCATTGAAACCAACGCTTACTACCTGAAGCTTTGTGGCAGCGGTGGTGGTGGATTTGTACTGGGCTTTACCCGCGATTATGAGAAAGCCCAAAAAATATTGAAAGGACACAATCCTGAATTAATTTACCGCTTCTGAATTGAAACTTACCAGAAAGCAAAGGCTGTTGCTGTTTAAGCTTTCTGCCTTGCTCTCCATGGTGAGGTGGTACAACATCTTCTTTCTCGCCCTGGCCCAGTACCTGGCGGTTATTTTCATACTCAACAACCCTTCAAACTGGTTTCGCACGCTTCTCAATCACGACCTGCACCTCATTGTGTTTGCCTCCCTGTTTTGCGTGGCTGGCGGCTACATCATCAACAATTTTTACGACCTCGAGAAGGACCTCATCAACAGACCCAATAAAACCCTTTATGAAAAGATCGTAAAGCAGTCTACTGCCCTCCGGCTTTATTTCGTGTTTAACGTGATTGGAGCTCTGCTGGGGCTGCTCGTTTCCTTTAATGTCTTTCTCTTTTTCAGCGCCTTCATTTTTCTGCTGTGGCTTTATTCCCATAAGCTGAAGAAGATGACGTTTGTGGGAAATATGTCTGCGGCCCTGCTTGCTATCACGCCCTTTTTTGCGATTTTCATTTACTATCACCTGGAAGACCTTCTGATCATTACTTACGTCAGCTTTATTTTGCTGATCATCTTTCTTCGCGAGCTCATCAAGGACCTTGAAGCATTGAAGGGTGATGTGATAGTTGGCTATCCTACCCTGCCCGCAACTATTGGTATCTACCGCACAAAGTGGATCATTATAGCCTTTGCGTTGCTGGGCGCCATTCCTGCCGGATTGATCTTTTACAAAACCAATTTCACAGGTATCAGTTACTACTTATTCATTGGGGGCACAGGCGTGGTTCTCTCTCTCCTTTTGCTTATCCGCGCTCAAAAAAAATCGCACTACATAATGCTTAACCACCTGTACCGGATATTAATTATTGGAGGTATTCTGGGATTGATGTTGTTTTCTTTTTAAATCAGGCAATCCAATAAAATCCAATCGTCAAAAAAGTACAAATTCAATGAAAAAGACCACACTTATATTTCTATTGCTCCTTAACCTAAGTGCTTTAGCACAGATGCAATGGCATCAACTGCTAGATGTAAATGACGATCGGGTGGAAGACATCAGCTTTCTGAATGACAGCGCAGCCGTTATTTGTGTAGGGGGAGAAATTCTCCGCACTGTGGATGGTGGACAATCCTGGGACAGTTTATACCATACAGACAACTATTATCTGAGAAGCATTGAATACTTCGATCAGAATACAATCATCTGCGGATCACTGGACTCCGTTATGCTCGGAAGCTTTGAGGGGGGAATTTCATGGGATGAACTGACACTGCCACATCCCATCAATGGTATTTGTGGAATGGATGTGGTCGGCAATATCATCTTCGCTACAGGTAGTATCAACCAGAAAGCATATGTGTTAAAATCGATGGATGGGGGTGCCAGCTGGTCTTATATGGATTTGAGCCATTTGGCTATCATTCTGATTGATGTGTTTTTTATTAATTCGGACACAGGCTATGTCTGTGGATCGTATGATACCCGGCCCGATTATTATGTCAGCCCGATTATCCTGCAAACCATTGATGGAGGAAATACCTGGCAGGAGGTTTATAAAGCACCGGACAGTCTCATGGGTTATTGCTGGAAGTTATTCCCGGACTTGCCAGGAAACATTTACGCTTCCATTGAAAGCTATCAGAACGTAAGCTACCTAAGGTCTTCCGACCGCGGTCAAAGTTGGGATCTCAACATTCTGAATGCGCCAGGAAGTAGTATGCAGGGCATTGGCTTTCTTAACGATACCCTGGGCTGGGCCGGCCTTCACTACAACGGTTCTCCCACCGCCAGATTTTTGGAAATAAACTTTGTTACCGACACCGTAGATACAGTAGCACACTTTGCCAAAGCTGGTATTAACCGGTTTCATAAAAAATCCCCGGATCTAATTTATGCCGTGGGTACAGAGGGCGTTTTTGCTTATTACGATTCTGCGGTCACCAATCTAAAGGCTCCAAAATTTCCGGAGTTTTACGAAGGATTGAAAAGAGTGCACCTGGAAATTTATCCAAACCCGGTGGAAGACGGCATGCTGCGATTTGTGGCAGAGTATCCCAACAAAACGCAAAGCAGTGTTTTATTGCTCGATGCACAAGGAAAAATTATACACCAGCTCTACAAAGGCTATGTTTCGCCAGGAAAAAAGGAGTTTCTCTATGACATGCAGCATTTGCCCTTTGGCGCCTATCTCATTTATGAAAATTCATATGAGGGACCGGAAACCCTGAAATTTCTTTATCAAAAAAAGTAGAGATCTGGCAGTTCAAAATTTGTAAAGGACTAAACTCATGGAGAAACTACCCGTTCCAGTGCGCTAT
>CAZNMG010000482.1:0-14796 GCA_964574075.1 uncultured Owenweeksia sp. | reverse complement strand
GCCTCCGGTGGCATACACCTGCAGTCCCGGCCAAAGCTCATGGATGTTCTTCAATTTATTGACTTCCATTATTTTACGGATCATAGGAATCGTCCAGCTTGGAATGCCACTAATAGCACCAATGTCCCAATTGGGAGCTTCTTCGGCAATGCGCTGCACGCGCTCGTCCCAATCCTGTATATTCGAAATTTCACGGCCGGGCTTATACACAAATTCAAACCAGCCCGGTATGTTGCTGGCACTGATCCCGCTAATGTCACCCTCCCTGCGCTCTCCTATCTGTTTGAGATCTGTACTGCTTCCCAGCATTAAGACCTGTCTCTCAAAAAAATCAGATGGCAGATCGAAATTGGAAACACTCGCAAGCATCGAGGTGCCTACACTGCGGATGCTCTGGATCATATCCTCTGTTACGGGAATGCGCTTTGGTTTTTTGCCGGTGGTGCCACTGGTACGGGCAATAAATGGTGGCTTCCCCGGCCAGATAATATTGGGGTTATTGAGGCTTTGCTTCCACCACCTCTGATAGATCTTGTCATAGTCATGCAGCGGCACCCTTTTCCGGTATTCGGCTACTATATCCTCCGCTTCCAGAATATCCTTAAAATTATAATAGATGCCAAAGGAGGTGTTCTTTGCCTTGGTGAGAAGGTTTTTAAGCTGTTCCTCCTGCTTATCATTAATATTATTGGTACCGAGGTGGAATTGATTGCGTAGCTCAAGGGCCTGCTTAATGACATTCCCGATAATGTGCATAGGTTATTATTTAGTTCGGTATAACCTAAATCAATTCTGTATGTTTTTTACATATGCACACGAAATACAGAACCTTTGCCGGGGGAACTTTCCACTTCAATTTTGCCACCCAAAGCCTCCACCTGGTTTTTGGTAATAAACAGTCCCACTCCCCGGGCCTCGGGATGCTTGTGAAAGGTTTTATACATACCAAACAGCTTTTTGCCCATTCTTTTCAGGTCCAAACCACTGCCGTTGTCTGACACCTCCAGTATGGGGGTTCCTGTTTTTTTATGGGTATAGGAGTGGATACGGATTACCGGCTGTTCGCGAGGTTTACGGTATTTTATGGCGTTGCTTACGAGGTTGAGGAGAATAGAGTCCATATAGCTCCTTACATACTGCACTTCTTTAAGCTCCAGGTCAGCGACAATTTTTACTTCGTGCATTCTTATCTCACCCTCCAAAATATTCGCAACGTCCCTCACAGCGGCTTCAAGATCTATTTTCTCCTTTCGGGGATTGGTATCGTTCTGAATCTTAATGACATCATGAAGGTGATTGAGAGCCGCCTCCAAACTGTTCGCGGTTTCCTTTATATATCCTAAAAAGGTTTCCCGTTCTTCCTTCTTTTTATTTTGCTCAATAAACCTTAGCATGGTTTGGATATTGCTGCTGTGCGATCGCAGATTGTGTGAAACGATCTGGGTAAAGTCCATCAGCCGCTTGTTTTGGTGGCCAATGATCTCCGAAGTTTTTTGCAACTCAAGCTGTCTGCTTTTAATATCTGTAATGTCCTGTACTGTACCTGCAACGCCCGCTACCTCTTTTTTCTCATTGCGCATTGCGGAGGCTTTTATTCGTACCCATTTTTTATTGCCCCGGTAGGTTTCAATCTCTGTTTCAAAATCTATTGAGTTCCCTTCCTTTAGCTGGGCCCAATATTTATCAATGTTCTGATGTCGATCCTCATAAAAACGATTGACCAGTTCAAAAAACCCCATTTCTACATTGCCCGGAATCTCATGTATGCTGTTGATCTGCTCCGACCATTCGTGCTTTTCACCACCCAGCCATACCCGCCATGAACCCAGCTTCGCCATTTTCTCAGCCTCCAGCAGGGCGCTCCTTTGCATTTCCAGTTGATGATTGATCTGCTCAAGACTGATCTCCTTAATCTTACTGTCTGTGATATCCAGAAACACCCCGTTTAGCTTTACCACCCGGCCGGTCTTGTCCTTCATAGGGACACCCTTACTGGTAACCCACCTTTTATTACCTTTTTGGGTAGTGATGGAAAATGTGGTCTCATAGGGAACGCCTTCTTCAACAGCCTGTCTTTGTGCCTCAATCACTTCATCCAAAAATTCAGGGGCAACAAATGGGTACTTACTGCCGGGCTGGGGTTTGAAATCCGGGGGAAGTTCAAATATCCTGAAGATTTCATCGGACCACCTTACCTTCTCAGCAACCAGATCGTGCTCCCAGGCACCTATTCTTGCCAGCTTTTCCGCCTCTTTAAACAGGAAGTTCTGATTGTCCAACTCCTCGTGGGTATGCTTCAATTCCAACTCCTTTCGTTTGGATTCGTCTATATCCTGAATAAACCCTGGAATTTCCACCACTCTTCCCTCCTCATTCTTCAGGACTGTGGCTTCGATCTTCACCCATTTTTCATGCCCTTTAGCTGTATTGATCTTTACATCAGTTGAAAATGTTTTACCGTTTTCCAAAAGTTCCGTGAGGCCTTTTATGATCTCCTCCTTACTGTCAGGATGGTAAAACTCCATGCTGTTTTTGATCTCATAATCCTTATCAACCTCATGTATATTGTACACCTCCTCTGACCATACTGTAACAGGATTATCCATATCATGAACCATAATACTGAAAGCTAAAATCAGGGCAATTCGAGATGCTTCGGACAATAGAAATTCCTTTTGCCGCAGTTCCATTTCCTGCTGCTTCAGGTCGTCAATGTGCTGAACTATTCCACGCAGTCCGATTACATTACCCTGGTCATCAACTACGGGAATACCCTTGGCTTTTACCCAGATCACCTCCCCCTGGAAGGTTTTCATTTGCAGTTCAAGTTCGTAGGGCCGGGCTTTTTTAACAGCTTCATCAACTGCTTTTTCCAGCGCCTGTTTACTGCTTGCTACATAATTGTCGAGATTGGAAGGGTAGGTAGGTATATAGCTGTCATCCAGGCCATGAAGACGGTACAACTGGTCTGACCAGAAGATTTTCCCGGTTTTTAGATCATATTCCCATGCGCCCAGGTTGGCAATAGATTCCGCCTCCTTAAACATAAGGTTCTGCTTTTGCAGATCCAGCTCCAGCTGTTTTTTGGCACTAATGTCTACCATAGAACCGGCCATACGAACCGGGCGACCGTTGGAGTCGAAAATCGCTTTTCCAGAGCCTTCCATCCAGCGGAAACTTCCATCCTTGCATTTCAACCGGAATTCAGCCCTGTAGGGCTTTCCCATCTCAAAATGTTGGTGCATGGCTTTCTCCATCCTTACGCGGTCTTCATCCGGCATAAAACTTAGGAGGGCTTCGCTATTGAGATCCAGTTCACCGCGATTATAACCCAATAATTTATAGAACCTATCCGACCACCAGGTTTCCCCGGTCTCCAGGTTTGCATCCCAAATACCCGCATCAATACCTTCTACAATAAGATTGAGGCTTTTAGAGGATTCGCGATAAATAACTTCTGAATCGAGAATGGAGCTGATATCAATTACAGAGCCTACCACACGTCTGGGCAGGCCATTATCTGTCCAACTGGCTACCTGACCCCGGTTCCAAACTCTTACAGTATGACCCGCTTTATGAAAAAACTTAATCTGTAGTTCAAGGGATTCTTTACTTCCTGACTCGATAAACATCTGAAATTCCTCCCTTACCTCTTTTTCATCTTCCGGGGCAATTACCTTCTTCCAAAAACATTCTCCGATCTCACTTTCTTTGTAACCCAGCATTCGGGCAAAGGATGATCCCACAATAGGCGCTTCAGCACCCGGATACCATACCCAATAACCTGAACGAAGGTCGTCAAGCAAAAAACTCATCTCCTGCTCGGAGAGCCTGAATGCCTTGGTCTTTAAGAAGTTGATCTCTTCCTGGGCCTTCTCCAACTTTGCCTGGAGCTTCTCATTCTCTTGCTTTAAGGAAGTCTTCATACGTTACGCCCGGATATTAGTAGAGGTAATATTTAACATCCGCGAAAATTACAGATTATTTACTTTTAATTGTGAAAGATTTTTCTGTCATTTAGTCCATCTCTATTTTACTTACTTCCTATTGCTAATGTCATCCCTGATACCAACCTTTGTGAAATGAAGAAGAACATGCTGACACACCAGGCAGGAAGGGGTTCACAAGTGAATCCTCACAACAGGTTTGATCAGTTTCAATATGACCTGGAGGAGGATTACCTCGAGTATTTGAGAATAAATGGTGAAGACGTGAGTCAACCACGTAAAACCACCTTTTTGGAAGTCTTCCCCAAGACGTTGGTAAACAAGATAACAAGCCCTGATATAGGCAGGGAGTGGAGCATGAACCCCTACCAGGGATGTGAACATGGATGTGCCTACTGTTACGCAAGAAATTCGCACCAATACTGGGGATACAGTGCAGGAAGCGAATTTGAGGAAGTGATCCTGGTAAAGAAAAATGCCCCTGAACTTCTCGTAAAGCACCTCAAAAAACCCAGCTGGCAACCGGCCCCGATAATGCTCAGTGGCAATACGGATTGTTATCAACCGGCAGAGGCTAAATTTGGTATTACAAGAGAACTTCTTAAAATACTTGAAAACTCCGGAAATCCTGTAGGAATTATCACTAAAAATGCCTTGATTCAGAGAGATTTGGATATTCTGAAGAAGATGGCTGAAAAAAGGCTTGTCCACGTGAGCATAAGCATCACCTCCCTCGATGAAACCCTGAGAAGAAAACTCGAACCCAGAACGGCTACAGCCAAAAAGCGACTTCAAACCGTAGAAATGCTCAGCAGTAATGGTATTCCTGTAAATGTGATGATGGCTCCCATTATTCCAGGTTTAAACAGCCATGAGGTATTTGATATCGCCAGGGCTTCGGCCGAGGCGGGGGCCGTATCCGCACATTATACCATGGTAAGGCTCAATGGCCAAATAGCCGAAATTTTCAGGAATTGGAGCGAAGCAAACTACCCCGACCGTGCGGATAAAATTCAGCATCTGATAGAGGAAACCCATGGCGGGCGCGTAAACGATTCACAGTTTGGCAGGCGTATGCATGGAGAGGGACATATTGCGGTGCAGGTAAAAAGAATGGTAGAGCTCGCGCGGAAAAAATTCTTTAAAGACCGGTATATGCCGGCCTACAACTATGAGCATTTCCGGAGACCGGAAAGTAACGGTCAGACCTCGCTGTTCTAAGGTTTGGGCTTCAGAAAATTGATAATCCGCGATTCCTCAAGCGTACGGTAATTCATTTTATGCACTACATCCCCATCTTTGATTAGAAGTATCAGGGGCATTTGGCCCTTGGTGATCTTAAGATAGGGTTTGGTGGAGAGAGTGGTGTAGCTAAAAGGAGGAGAATGAGTTTCCTCAAAAAAGGAAGTCGCATTAAGGGTGCTATCGCCCCAAAACACCACATTTATGAGTTCGCGATCTATATTGTTTCGCTCTGTCATCTCTCCTATCCGGGTAGCGCTCATCTGGCAGAACTTGCAACCCATGCTGTAAAATGCCATTAGCTTTCTGTCATCTACAAAAGTGGCGGGGATTTGATTGTCACTTAGGGCTTCATCAAGGGCCAGCTGATCATGAGTAGCGGCATCGTAAGATCCCTGTATAATAAAGTCGGGTGGGGAAAGGATAACAGGTAGAACGAAGATTAATATCGCAAGAACAGCAATTACCACCCCTGGCTTGCGGAAACGAAGAGCTTTGGAAGTGCGTACCAGAAGAAGCAGGGCGATCAATAACAGGTTTTTCAGTAGGGACCAACCTGGAGAAAGTTCTGCCAGTTCGCCAAGACAAAAGCAGTTTCCTTCATCTCCTGAAAAGTATTGCCAGGTAAGAAAGCCCGTGAGCAATACCATAATAATAAAGGCAAACCTCCATATAGCACGGAAGGCAAGACCAGAAATGAAGGATACGCCCATTAGAAGTTCGGCACTAATTACCAATCTTGCCGCCACTGCCGCCAAGTCAAAGCCCGGGAAAGTAGTGCGGTAGAGGTACACCTCGAAGGCTTCAATAACCGGAAATTTGGCAAGTGCAGAGAAAATAAAAAATGCGCCAATGAGGATGCGCAGGATGACTTGAAATGTTTTCATCGCGAAATGAATAGGGCAAAAAAAAAGCTATATCCGAAAATATAGCTTTTTATCATTCTTGTTACTGGCGTTTATTTTATCTCACAGGCGGCATCTGCATAAGCTGCCTTCAGATTGGTTTCCTGAGCAGTGCAAGCAGTTTCAGCGTCACCTTTTTTCATTTTTGCTAATTGGAAGTCCTCGGTTTCTCCATCAAAGCTACAAGCACAAGTATACTCCTTCTTGCAACTAGCTAAAGAGAACATAGCCATAGCGGCCACAGCAATAAATACCTTTTTCATAATACAGTTAAATTAGTTTTAAATAATAGATTTGAATAACTGGGGCCAAACTAATAAAATATTTAAAGCCTATACAGAATTAGCGTATTTCTATGAAAATCTCTCTAATTATCCAGATCCAAACATATGAAAAAAAATTCCATTTATCACAGGCCACTCTCTGGAAAACAGGTAGTTACATATAATATTTCACCGTTCTGGGCTTGGCCAATTTGTGTTTTATCCACACAACATTTTTAATAAAAGATTCTCAAAACCTATTAGAAATAAGGGTCTTTTTATAGGAATATCCTTTCATTCTTTCCAGTGAAAATGCACTATTTGCTTTAGCTCGCTGTTCAAACTGTTCGCTACGGGGCAATTAAGGGCTGTTTCCTCCCAAACCTTTTTCATTTCCTCCGGGCAATTTTGCCTTAGACTTATCACCACCTCTATTTTACCAATTCTGCGGGGGTTCGTCAACATAAATTTGGACACGCTGGCTGATGCCTCTTCCAGGTCAAATCCTTCTTGCTGTGCTTTAATCGCCATTACCGTAAGCATACAATTGGCCAGCGATACGGCAAGAAGGTCAGTGGGTGAAAAAGCCTCACCTTTTCCATTGTTGTCAACCGGGGCATCGGTGATAAAGAGATCTCCGGAGCGGAGGTGCCTGTTTTCGGTGCGCAGGCCACCGAGATATTTTATTTCCGCAATTTTCGCCATCAGGCAATATTCGTATAAACCGCCTGCACATCATCATCATCCTCAATTTTATCCAGCATCTTTTCGATGTCCTGCATCTGTTCGTCCGTAAATTCAACCGGGGATGTGGGAAAACGCTGCAGCTGTGATTTTTTCACCTTGAGCCCCTTCTCCTCAAGGGCCTGAGAAAGTGTGCCGAAGTTTGTATAATCGCCATAGATGTAGATGATTTCATCCTGCTGTTCTATTTCCTCCAGGCCGGCATCAATCAGTTCCAGTTCCAGTTCCTCTATATCAGTTTCCTCAGATGATTCCACCTCAAAAACAGCCTTTCTTTCAAACATAAACTCCAGGGAACCCGTAGGAACCACACCACCTCCACTCTTATTGAAATAGGATTTTACATTAGCTACGGTGCGCGTGGTATTGTCGGTAGCACATTCCACAAAAACCAGAACCCCATGGGGGCCTTTGCCTTCGTAGTTTACTTCTGTGTAGGTTTCCGCATCGTTGCCTGTGGCGCGTTTAATCGCATTTTCAATATTATCCTTAGGCATGTTCTGCGCCTTGGCATTCTGGATAGCGGTACGCAGGCCCGGGTTAATATCAGGATCTGTACCTCCTTCCTTGGCAGCCATTGTTATCGCTTTAGCGAGGCGTGGAAATAAACGTGACATCTTGCCCCAGCGTTTTTCCTTGGCTGCCCTGCGATACTCAAATGCTCTACCCATGTGCTACAGTTTTAAGGGTGCAAATTTAAATGCAATGCCCAAAAACCCTAATTAGCCCTGGTAATATTATTTACTGATGAATTTTATGCCCGCCAAACCTCCTGATGAGAACTCTTACTGCAGCCGCACTGACACCACTAACAATGGTCCAGCCAATGATCTTGCCCCAGTTTATCTCTTCATCCTTTATGGCGTTTGGGGGCTCTTCCTTATAGATGGTCTGATAGCCTTCCTCCAATATTTTTTTAAGTAGAAAACTGGCAGCAAATGCTCCTGCAGCCAGCGCAAATTCCTTCACTCTATCGTCCGATACATTCATGGTATTTCTTTTGGCTCTAAACATTAAGGGCTTTCCAAAGTTCTGAGAGAAAAGATATTGCTATGTCTGTTCTAACCATTGTGCTGAACATTTTACTTCCACCACTGGCCGTAGCTCTAAACCGTGGGTTGGGCGTTGACTTCATTATCAACCTGCTCCTGACCATGTTGGGCTGGCTTCCTGGTGTGATCCATGCATTTTATGTGAATTCGCGCTAGCCCTAACTTATACGGGTAAGATCGCTGTAGCGACCGATCAGAATAGTGAAGACCCCATAGCAAAGAAGCCCAAGCGCCACTATGCCCATTAAAAATTTCCCATATTCAAAGCTTAGCAGGTACTGGAAAACTCCTTTAGTTCCGTTGTAGGCGTTGGCATTATGATCAGCTATAACCTTTATTAGAAAATAGGAAATAATACCGAAAACCACCCCCCTTGCGCTATATCCCCATAGGCCTACTTTCTTTATGAGCTCATAGGTTTGTTGGTGTTTGGGATGATCGTCCAGATTTCGCATATACTTTCCGGTATAGGCCTTGTGAATCTGAAAGAGGGCTTGTCCGGCCACCAGGAGGGCTATACCTCCAATTACCCATACTCCCCAACCCTTCTCCAACATTTCGGCAAGCATAGCCTTCTGCTTGTCTCCCCCAGATGAGCCTCCTCGCAATAATGGCCGGGCAAATGAATAGGCAATAAACCCATAAAAAACCGCTGAATAGAATGAACGTAAGACTTGTCGTAAACGGTTACCATTACCATTGTTCGCTGGATCCTTAAACGCTTCTACCAACCTCCACAGGGAGTAGGCCACCAGACCTATAGCCACTGCAGCAACCAATACCTTACCCAATGGTAGCTCCAGTAAAAATCGTACGACCCCCTTCTTGCCCTCAATGTTGCCTCCGGCACCCAATGCGACCATTGCTGCCAATCCGCCCAGCAGACAGTATACTGAACCCTTGGTGATAAGGCCCACCTGCCTTAGACGCTGAATTTTGTCTGCATTCTTCATGACTGTGATTTTTGATTTTTGAGGCGATATTCAGCCCGCCATCGGGCATGCGAAGAAGGCTGGATTTTATGATGGTATTTGCGAGCGTGGACCTGGGTAAACTTGGCCCCGAAAAATAAAATAAGGCAGGTATAATTCACCCATAACATTACAAGAATAACAGTACCTGCAGCACCAAAGCCTGAGGCGGGGTCGGCAAAACCAAAGTATAGACCCAACAGGGTTTTACCTATGGAAAAGAGCACGGCTGTGACCAAAGCACCTATCCATACTGAACGCCACGATATTTCCACATCAGGAAGAACCTTATACATGATGCCAAACAGCAGCGTGACTATACCAAGCCCCACCAGAAAGTTGAGAAACTGGATAACATACAGCAAATTGGGCCCGAAATTATTCTCGATCCAGTAGGCCACAATGGATATCAGGGCCGAGAGGACAAGAGTAATTAACAACAGAAAAGCTATTACCATAATCAACCCCAGGGAAGAGGCCCGGTCAAAAAGTAGTTTGGTGAAATTATTCTTGGGTGCCGCCTCCACATCCCAAATGTAATTCAGCGATTTCTGCAATTGAAAAAACAAAGTGGTAGCGCCAAAAATCAACGTGGCAATTCCTATCACTTTCATAAAAACCGTTGACTGGCCCATGTCCTGATTTGCGAGAATGGCCTCAATTCCCTCTGCTCCCTCGGGGCCCATAAAGTCGTTCATCTGGGCACTCACCTCGCCCTGTACTGCTTCCTCACCGAAAATGCTACCGGCAATCCACATAACAATCATTAACAATCCCGGTATTGAGAAAATAGCGTAGTAGGCAATGATGGCAGATTGTCGCCACGGATCGTCTGCATTCCACTCCTTAGCCGTCTGTACAAGCATTTTCCAAATGCTCCTTATGTTAATCCACATTGGGTAAATGATTTTGGGAACTAACCGAAAAGCACGATAATTGTTAACGCGTGAGAAGGCTCCCACAGCTATTAAATTAAAAACCCTCCCCGGTTTCCCGGGAAGGGTCATTCAATATAAACCAAACCTTGACTAAACCTATTCTTCGCTATCGGTCCGCTCTTCAGCGTCCTGATCAGGAGCTTCACCCGAAATTTCAGGATCACCTTCATGAGCTTCCTGCACCAGTTGATCGAGTTCCTCCTCATCTTCCTCAGCTGCCGGTACCCGTGCTACTGAAGCAATGGCATCGTTTTTCTTGAGATTGATGATTCGTACTCCCTGTGTGGCCCGGCCCATTACACGCAACTCAGCAATACCTGTGCGGATCATAACCCCACTCTTGTTAATTATAACAAGGTCATCTGCATCAGTTACTGACTTAATAGCCACAAGGGCACCTGTCTTATCAGTAGTGTTCAGGGTTTTCACCCCTTTACCGCCCCGGTTGGTCACACGGTAATCCTCCAGATAGGTGCGCTTTCCATAACCCTTTTCAGATACCACGAGAATAGTATGCTCCTCATCACCGGGGGGAATGGTTACCATACCTATTAATTCATCATTTTCAGATTCGAGGGTAACCCCACGTACACCACTTGCATTGCGGCCCATGGCACGTACCTTTGCCTCATTGAAGCGAATGGCCTTACCACTACGCTTTGCCATCAATATTTCATCGTGGCCTGTGGTAAGCTTGGCTTCAATCAATTCATCGCCTTCCCTTACGGTAATGGCATTAATGCCGTTGGCACGGGGACGTGAATAAGCCTCAAGGGTAGTCTTTTTAATAACCCCTTTTTTGGTAACCATTACAATGTAGTGGCTGTTGATATACTCATCGTCCTTCAGGTCTTTGGTATTCATAAAAGCACGCACCTTATCTCCGTTGGGGATATTGATGAGGTTTTGAATAGCCCGGCCTTTACTTGTTTTTGATCCTTCAGGTATTTCATACACGCGCAACCAGTAGCAGCGGCCCCACTCTGTAAAGAAGAGCATGTAGTTGTGATTGGTGGCCACAAAGATGTGCTCCACAAAATCCTCATCACGGGTTTGTACTCCGCGGTGGCCTACTCCGCCCCTGCCCTGCTTTTTGTATTCCGAAAGTGGGGTCCTCTTAATGTAACCTGCATGAGAAATGGTAATCACCACTTCCTCATCGGGTATCATATCTTCAATACTTACCTCGCCCCCGGCATATTCAATATCAGTTCTGCGCTCATCGCCATATTTGTCCTTTATCTCGAGCAGCTCATCTTTAATGATCTGCATACGGAGATCCTCTTCATTTAGAATGCGCTTGTAGAAGGTGATCTTCTCCATCAATTCGTTAAACTCTTCCTTTATCTTCTCGCGTTCAAGCCCGGTGAGTTTTTGCAGGCGCAAATCCAGAATTGCCCTGGCCTGGAGTTCTGTTAGGTTATAGTTCTCCATCAGCCCTACACGTGCTTCCTCGGGTGTTTGTGAAGCCCGAATGAGAGCAATGATCGCATCAAGGTGATCCAGTGCTATAAGAAGTCCTTCAAGGATGTGAGCCCGCTCTTCGGCCTTCCGCAATTCGTACCTGGTTCTACGGATGACCACGTCCACGCGGTGTGCCACAAAGTGCACGATCATATCCCGCAGGTTGAGCTGCTCAGGACGGCCCTTTACCAACGCAATGTTATTTACCGAAAAGGAAGACTGAAGAGCCGTGTACTTATAAAGTTTATTGAGCACCACATTGGGCACACAATCACGCTTCAGGTAATATACGATGCGCATCCCTTTCCTGTCGGACTCATCCTTTATGTCGGCTATGCCGTCAATCTTTTTATCATTTACCAGGTCAGCGGTTTTCTTGATCATCTCCGCCTTGTTCACCTGAAAGGGGATTTCGGTAACGATAATACACTCCCTGCCCTTTACCTCCTCCATGGTGGCTTTGCCCCGGAGGACAATACGGCCACGGCCGGTTTCAAAAGCTTCCTTTACACCTTCATATCCGTATATGGTTCCTCCTGTAGGGAAATCGGGAGCAGTGATGTGCTCCATCAACTCCTCCACAGTAATGTCCTTATTATCTATATAAGCTGCAATGCCGGTGATGACCTCCGTAAGATTGTGGGGCGGCATATTGGTAGCCATACCCACAGCAATACCGCTGGCGCCATTCACCAAAAGGTTGGGTATGCGTGTAGGCAAAACGGTAGGCTCCGATAAGGTATCATCAAAGTTGAGCTGGGTATCAACGGTCTCCTTGTCAATATCCGCAAGCATCTCTTCTGATATCTTCTGAAGCTTGGCTTCGGTATACCGCATTGCTGCAGGAGGATCACCATCCACACTACCGAAGTTACCCTGCCCATCCACCATCATATATCGAAGGCTCCATGGCTGGGCCATACGCACCATCGTGTCATAAACAGAGCTATCTCCATGCGGGTGGAACTTACCAAGTACCTCACCCACAATACGTGCAGATTTTTTATACGAACGGTTAGCTAGTACGCCTAATTCATACATCCCATAGAGCACCCTACGATGCACGGGCTTCATTCCGTCCCGTACATCAGGCAGTGCCCGCGATACGATCACCGACATGGAGTAGTCGATGTAAGAGGATTTCATCTCCTCCTCAATATTTATAGGTATTATTCTTTCGCCTTCGGCCATAATGACAGTATTTTAGCTTAGCTTTAAAAAGTTAAGTTACTAAGCGCCCAAAGATACGGAGCGTTACCCCTAAAACGGGCAATCAGCCAAGGATTTCTCCACAATATGAGCCCTTGCGGTGTTAATAATTATAAACTCTCACCTCCGGCCCATGTTGTGTAAGCAAGTAACTTTGATTCATATCAGTGTTGGCACAATATTCGTTTCAAAATACAAACCCTATAATTATTTTAATTTCCTTAGAGATATATATATGGACGAAAATTTTTCACCCCGCGTAAAGGATGTAATCAGCTACAGCAAGGAGGAGGCTATCCGCCTTGGGCATGATTACATTGGTACGGAACATTTGATGTTGGGATTGATTCGCGAAGGTGAAGGCAGTGCGATCCAGATTTTGGAAGACCTCGGTGTAAACATGCAGGCTTTCCGCAGAAAGATAGAAGCCATAAGTGCTCCCAATATTTCAGGTCAGATCAGTACTAAAAAGAACCTTCCCCTAACCCGGCAGGCCGAAAAAGCTCTGAAAACCACTTTTTTGGAAGCCAAGCTTTTCCAGAGCCATCAAATCAGGACATCACACCTCTTGCTGTGTATCCTCCGTAATGACGATGACCCCGTGTCGCGGATACTGCGACAGTACGAAATAGACTATGACAATGTGAAGGCTGAGTACCAGGCCCACTATGCTGATGAATTGAAAGATAAGCCCCGTGGCGAAATGCCCTATGAGGATGATGACGATTTTGAACGCAAGGACCCGGGATACTCCAGTGGCTCCGGTGGCGCAAAAGGCAAGTCGGAGTCGAAGACCAAAACTCCGGTACTTGACAACTTTGGACGCGACCTTACCAAATTGGCAGAGGACAATAAACTCGACCCGGTGGTAGGTCGCGAAAAAGAGATTGAACGTGTATCTCAGATACTTTCGCGCAGAAAGAAAAACAACCCGCTGCTCATAGGTGAGCCTGGTGTGGGTAAATCTGCCATCGCAGAAGGCCTGGCACTACGCATTGTAAAAAGAAAAGTATCCCGCGTGCTCTTTGACAAAAGGGTTGTCACCCTTGATCTGGCTTCCCTGGTGGCAGGTACCAAATACCGCGGCCAGTTTGAAGAGCGGATGAAGGCGCTGATGAATGAACTGGAGAAGAATGAGGATATCATCCTTTTTATTGATGAGCTTCATACCATTGTTGGTGCGGGGGGCGCTACGGGCTCACTCGATGCCAGCAATATGTTCAAGCCCGCTCTTGCCCGGGGCGAAATCCAATGCATTGGCGCCACCACTCTTGATGAGTACCGGCAGTACATTGAAAAGGACGGAGCGCTTGAAAGGCGTTTTCAAAAGGTAATGGTAGATCCTACCACTCCCGAGGAAACTATTCAGATCCTCAATAACATTAAGGATCGATACGAAGAACACCACAACGTAAATTATACGGACGAGGCGATAAAAGCCTGCGTGAGCCTTACCTCACGTTATGTTACCGATCGTCATCTCCCCGATAAGGCCATTGATGCTTTGGATGAGGCCGGATCCCGCGTGCACATCACCAGCATAAATGTGCCCAAGGAGGTAATGGAACTGGAGAAAAAGCTGGAGGAGATTCGCGACCAGAAGATTCAGGTGGTGAAAAAGCAGAAATATGAAGAAGCTGCACGCCTCCGCGATGATGAAAAACGCGTGGAAGGACAGCTACAGGAGGCACAGGCGGCCTGGGAAGAAGAAGTGAAAAAGAACCGCGAAATTGTGGATGAACCTGATGTAGCCGAAGTAGTGGCCATGATGACAGGAATTCCGGTACAGCGGGTGGCCCAGCACGAGAGCAAACGCCTTTCCGGTATGGCTGCCGATATGAGAACACATATCATTGGCCAGGATGAAGCGGTTGGCAAAATCGTAAAAGCCATTCAGCGTAACAGGGCGGGATTGAAAGATCCGAACAAGCCTATTGGCTCCTTTATCTTCCTTGGCCCTACGGGAGTTGGAAAAACCCAACTCGCAAAGGAACTTGCGAGAGCTCTTTTTGACAGTGAGGAGAACCTGATCCGCATTGACATGAGTGAGTACATGGAGAA
>CAZNMG010000481.1:0-2985 GCA_964574075.1 uncultured Owenweeksia sp. | reverse complement strand
TGAGAAGATCCACGCCAAAATACAGGCTAAGAAGGAACAGCCCCGGAAGGAGAACAGGCTGATGCGGAGAATGCGCGAACTTCAGGAAGACCAGAACCGGCAGGCGCGCAGAAAAAAGAAATAATAACTTTATGATTGCGGTACTCAGAGTAGCGGGGACCCGGAATTATAGGCTTTAAGATTATCCGTGTTGAGCCTGAGACCCCAGCTCTGCGGCCGGGGTGAGGAAACGCGGTGTTCGAACGGAATGGGATTCTCTAACCTAAACCTCACAGTTGCTCAATCCGGGCGAAGAGCAACGGAGACCCGGAATCTCATACATAATGATTATCCGTATTGAATATGAGACCCCGCCCCGCTCTGAGGCCGGGGTGATTCGTCCGGGGAGAATACCGTTTAGTTTGAGAATCCGGCTCCGGGGTGAAGTCTATTCGGTAGAATAACTATTCACATAGTCATAAGCGCTGGTGAAGGGATTCACCATCCACACCACCGTGATAAACTGTGGTTTGAAATCAAAGTCAAAATCCCCTTCCTCAGGCTTCAGGAAGTGGTGACGGATAGGCGTATCGCGGGTACCGATCACATCCCCTTCAATAAACTCGCCTCCAAAAGGCCAGTATTCCCCGAGTTGGGTACCAAAGGGATCACTCTCATTAAAGTTTGAAAGAAGAATATAATTGTGATTATAGATATCCCCATTTTTTACTACAAATGAGGAACTATCAATATTGGGAATATCCTGCTGCCATACACTGGCTTCATCCGTATTCTTTATAAAATCCTTAACTTCAGGTATGCGCAGATCCACCATGTCATACTGCCGGGCTTCAATTTTGGCCAGCATATATGTTTCAATGAAAATCCCTGCAGTCAGGGTATCTTTAAAGAACTTCACTTTAGAATCCACGATCCAGGCTGTATCGTTTGAAGAGACCTTGTGGGCTACAGAGAGAAGAGGTTTTTCCTCCAGCACATCCTCAATTTCATCTACCAGTTCAGGCATAAAAGCCTGCTCGCCATTGAGCAAGGCATAGGGTGCAGCTGGACTGCCAAAATTAGCGGCAAGAAGACCTGCCAATGGATTACCAAGCAGCCCACCGGAGACAAGGGAGATATTATTTAGTGATTTGCCATAAACGTCTTCGTTTATTTTGCGCAAAATATCATAGGAAATACTAGCAGGACTGGTCGGTTCATAGCCCACTATAAGCATGGCCCTGGTTTTTTCTTCCAGTGGTAATCCGTCAGTAGGGTAAGTATCTGCTACGGGAGGAGGATCTTCCTTACAGGCAAGAATACTAAACGCGATAAGACCAAGGGTAAAGAGCTTTTTCATCATGTTGAAAGTTAGTGATGGCTAAAATAATTAAAAATGAACGCGGTAAAAGCCATAAGTATTATCCGCTGGGTACGAACATTTTAGCGAACAGTTTTTATCCATTGTGTGATTCATAAACATTCTACCACTATGGATAGCAAGTATTTAGGGGTCCACCGTTTTCCAAAGGTCGATAAACACCGGGAGATGATCACTGAAACCTCCATTGTATCGCATACCTATGAAACTTCGAAATGGCTTCTGTCCGGGAAATTTTTCATCAGTCTCGAGCAGAAAGTCATGTCGTACCACCTTAGCCTTTCCATCGCGGATTTCCATTCCTTCCCCATCCAGCAGGGCTGAACTTACCACCACCTGATCGAGATAAGACCATACCCCCCGGTAGCGGTGCGAACCCGAATTAGGGGAGAGTGAAGCCATTAAATTAATCAGGTGAGACGAGGTATCGGCTTTTAATTCTGGTTGCGCTCCCAAAGAATGAAAAAGACTCTCATTGTGCCATTCATCATTAAAATCGCCTGCAATCACAACAGCTGCTTTAGGGTTGTGAGCCATAATGGAGTCGCTGATCCCTTTTACAGTAATGGCAGCCTGTATTCTTTTTGGCTCCGACTGTGCCTGTCCGCCATAGCGGCTTGGCCAGTGTACTACCATCATGTGCAGGGTATCCAGATCATCGGCATAACCTTTCACATATAAAATATCGCGGCTGGCAAAACCCGGGTCTCCGGGAATTTTAAGGGGATAATTTTTACTGAATAGCGGCTGAAAAAGGTCACTGCGATACAACATTGCCACGTCAATACCCCTGCGGTCAGGTGACTCATAGTGGAGGATCTCATAATTGAATTTGCGAAGAACCTCACCATTCACCAAATCTTCCAATACCTGCCTGTTCTCAATTTCGGCTACTCCAACAATAGCGGGAGGCGACCATTCACCAATGCTGAGAATGGCTTTGGCCATGCGGTTGCTTTTTTCGTGGTAGCGGTAGGGGGACCAATAGCGCATACCTTCAGGGGTAAATTCCTCATCATTTGTAAGGCTGTCATCATCAGGATGAAAGAGGTTCTCCAGATTGTAAAAAGCCACGCGGAAATTTTCCTCGGGGCTTTGAGCCCGAAGGTTATGCAACGCCACCAGAAGTAAAATGCAAGTGAGAATGCAGCCGGTTCTATGGAAGAGTCGAGATGTATTTTCCCAATTCATGAAGTGTCATTTTCTCCGCCCCCGGCACTGCATGAAGTGCAGCCTGGGGCATTACTTTTACCTGGGCTTCCTGCGGATCCTGCACTAAAACCCGGCCTCCCCGGCTGTTAATATTTCTGAGGCCCTGAGAACCGTCTTCATTACCACCGGTGAGAACGATACCTACAGTTTTTTCGGCATACACCTCGGCCACACTTACCATGGTGACATCAATGGAAGGCCGGCTGAAATTTACCGGCTCACTCACATTCAGAGAAAGAGTATGGTCCCGTTCGGCCAGCAGATGGTAATTTGCCGGAGCAATATACACGGTACCATTTCTCAGTGGCTCCTTGTCTTCTGCTTCCTTAATGGTAATGGGTGTAGCGGGTTGCAGCACTTCGTTAAGCTTGCTCCTCACGTTTTTTAACCGGTGCATTACCACAATAACGGGT
>CAZNMG010000480.1:0-4836 GCA_964574075.1 uncultured Owenweeksia sp. | reverse complement strand
TCTTTCAAAGATAAGGATGCATCTTCATAGCTCACCTGACCTTTAACCGGCCTTCTGCTTACGATTAAATGACTGATATTCAATTGGTCAAGAGTATGCCGTACTGCGGCTGCCGCCCCTCCGCTTCCAAGTATCAGGGCTTTATTATGATGGCCTTTCAGCAGTGGCTTCAGGCTTTCGCTGAATCCGAAAACATCTGTATTAAAACCGGTAAGGATGGAATTTTGAATAGTTATAACATTCACAGCTCCGATTTCGCGGGCTTCGGGAGAAAGCCTGGTGAGATAGTTTTTTACTTCCTGCTTGTAGGGAATAGTGACATTAAGCCCTCGTAGTGCCGGGTTATCAGCCAGCACCCGGGGGAAAAGCTCAATACTGTCAATTTCAAAATTGGTATAGGAGTAACCGCTGAGTTTTTTTTTGCGGAATTTATCTTCAAAATACTTCTTCGAAAATGAATGAGCCAGCGATTTCCCGATGAGACCAAGTTCCATTTGGCTAAAGTAGCAGTTAGAGGCTAAGGCGGCACTATTTCTAGTCTTCCCCGATGAGTTGCTGAGGGGTTGACTTTTCCAATATCCAGATGATGAGAAAACCAACTAAGGCCAACCCGATGCTCCAGGCCAGTTGGGGGTCACCTTCAAAGCTGTAGGGCATCACACTGCGCTCTACCAGCGGGATTATTTCCCCATGCCGGTTTACAGTCGTTTCCAGGGTTTCTTTCCAGGGCCATACCTTGTTTAGGGAACCGATCATAAAACCGGTAAGGATGGCAATGGTCAGCTCTTTCGCATGTTTAAACATCCACGAAAGCAGCCTGGCGAATGTGAGCAGCCCGGCCAGGCAGCCTGCCATAAAAACCAGTATCACATCAATGCGCATCTCAGTGAGTGATTCGAGGATAAACCGGTATTTTCCCAGAAGCAAAAGAATAAAGCTACCGGAAATGCCCGGAAGGATCATGGCGCAGATTGCCACCGCACCTGATAAGAAGATAAACCAGTAGGCTTCTGTGGTTTCGGCAGGTGAGGCCACGGTTATATAATATGCCAGTAGGGCCCCGATAAGCAACCCGATCATCTTAAAGATGGTCCAGCTTTCGATGCTTTTACCGATAAGTACTGCACTGGCTACAATGAGTCCGAAAAAGAAAGCCCATACCAGTATGGGGTAATGTTCAAGAAGATAGGTGATGCCCTTGGCCAGGGTGATAATTGAAGTGAGGATCCCCGCAAACAGTACCAACAGAAAAGTTCCGTTTACATGCTTCCATGCTGCGGGGAAACCTTCCCTGAAGAGTTTTTTTACAGCTTCGCCATTGATGTTTTTCAGCGAATCTATAAGTTCCTGATAGATGCCCGTGATAAAGGCGATAGTTCCACCGCTTACGCCCGGCACCACATCGGCTGCGCCCATAGCGAGCCCTTTAAGGTAGAGGTATAATTTTGACATGCAGCATTTAGATTTGCCGCAAAGGAAATTAAAATTTGTTTTTCGATCCTTTCATATTTTTCAAAATGCGCTGAATAGCGACATGTTCCCTTAATTTGGGGAAGAGATTGAAAAAGTGGTTCCTTCGATCAGCATCTATTTCCAGTCCTTTCTTAAAGTAGATATCGGCTTCATCGCTTTCTCTCAGGATGTAAAGGTATCCTGCCAGTCGGAGGTTCATGTCGGCAGAGTTCTCATTGAGCTGCACGCCCCGGTAAAGGATTTCCATTCCTTCCTCAAACTCGCAGAGGTCAAAGAGTAATTCGGCATAATCAATAAAAACATCAGGCTCTATGTGGCCCAGTTCAATAAGCCGGTTGTAGATCACTTCAGCCTCATTGAGCATACCCGACCTGCGATGGATTTCCGCACTTACAAAAAGGTAGTCAGCACTATCAGGATCCAGTTCCAGGGCCTTGTTTATATAGTAAATGGATTCTGTTCCTGATTTCTGCTCATCCTTAAGAAGTGCCAGTTCATAAAAGGCTTCATCAAGATCCGGGTCTTCCTGTATTGCTTTGGTAAAATAGCTCAGGGCTTTGTCGTCCTTGTGCATATTGAGGTAGCACATCCCGATCTTATAATACGAAAAGCCGGTGGGGCCTTCATATTCGAAACTCGCCAGGTAGGTGTCGGCTGCTTCGCGGTAGCGATAGGTACGCTCTAATATGCGTGCCTTTTCGTAATAGGCCGCTGTGAAATATTCGTCAATGACTATGGCATAATCAATAGCGCGAAGGGCATCGTCATATTGCTTGTCCTTGGCGTATAGGATTCCCAGGTGATACCAGGCCACTTCACAAAACGGGTGGCGATTTACAAATTTGTTGAAATAGCGTATGCCTTCCTCACTACGATCCAGGAGATCGAAGCAGAGGGCTATGTTGTAAAGGGCGATTTCATCATCAGGGTTTTCCTCCAGCGTGAGCTTCAGAAATTTAAAGGCCATTTCATAATTGCCGATCAGCTGGTATTCAATGGCGATCATGGGCCATACCTCTTCGGGAAAGTCCGCCTTTCTGAGTGCCTTTTTATAAAACTCAATCGATTTTTGATGTTTGCCTTCCTTGCTGCAAACCGAGGCCCGGGCCATAAACAGATCAAAACTCTCGGGTTCGAGTTGCTCCAACTTATCGAGTTCCTGGCGGGCTTTACGCAAATTGTCATTTGCCGTAAAATATTGGGCTTTCCGTACTACAAATGAGGAGCACGAAGGGTGCTGACCGGAGGCGATTTCCACCACCTTCAGGGCCTTTTTCAGCCGTCCTGTTTCGTAATAGTAATCAGATATGGCTTCAAACTCCTGCACATCAAAGAACCACTCCTGGCTGTTTTTCAGCATCTCCTCAAAACGATCGATCAGGGGGTTCAGGTCTGTAAATTCTTCTTCCTCGTACATACCGGTAGAGCTTTGTTTATCTAAATGTATTAATAAACAAACGACAAAAGTAGGGCCATTAATGCCGTTGTGCACAAATTAATTAACAGCAAGCGGAAAACCCCGGTTTAATCCATTTGGCCACAAGGGTTTTTTATCTTTGCCCCTTCCATAATCAAAGCATAATTCATGACCCTGATAAAATCCATTTCCGGTATTCGTGGTACCATAGGGGGAAAAACCGGAGATAACCTCACTCCCCTGGATGCCGTAAAATTTGCTGCCGCTTATGGCAGCTTTCTCAAAGCTTCAAAAGCCGGCAAACTCACCGTGGTCATAGGTCGCGATGCCCGTCCTTCAGGATCAATGATACAGGCGCTGGTACAAAACACATTGGTTGGTTTGGGAATTAACGTGATCGACCTTGGCCTTTCTACCACCCCAACTGTAGAGATGGCTGTGGTTTTTGAAAAGGCTGACGGAGGAATTATCCTCACCGCATCCCACAATCCGGTGGAGTGGAACGCATTGAAACTTCTCAACGGAAAAGGTGAGTTCCTCAGCGGGTCTGAAGGTGAAAAAATATTGGAAATAGCAGATAGTGAGGATTTTACATTCACCCCGGTGGAGGATTTGGGCAAAGTTACTGCCAATGAGTCTGCTCTCGGGCAACATGTGGACGCCATTTTGTCCTTACCCTATGTAGAAGTTGAAAAAATAAGGCAGGCAAATTTCAATGTGGCTGTTGATGGGGTAAACTCCACCGGTGGTATTGCCATTCCCTACCTTCTTGAATGACTCGGTGTGAAGCGGGTTGAAAAACTGTATTGCGAACCGAATGGTCAGTTTCCCCACAACCCTGAACCCCTGGAAAAACATTTGGGCGATATCATGGATCTGGTACGTGAAAAAAACTGCGATCTGGGAATAGTGGTGGATCCCGATGTGGACCGGCTGGCGTTTATTACCGATAACGGAAAAATGTTTGGCGAGGAATATACGCTCGTAGCTGTGGCGGATTACCTTTTGAAAAAGAAGACCGGTCCGGTGGTAAGTAATCTCTCCAGCAGCCGCGCCTTGCGTGATCTCGCCCAGGAGTATGGGCAGCAGTATTTTGCGAGCGCTGTTGGCGAAGTCAATGTGGTGGAAAAAATGAAAGAGGTACAAGCCGTTCTGGGTGGCGAGGGAAACGGAGGTGTAATTTTGCCCGACCTTCATTATGGCCGCGATGCCTTGGTTGGGGTGGCCCTCGTACTTTCGCACCTGGCTACCGGCAATAAAAAGATGAGTGAGCTCCGTACCTCTTACCCGCGCTACTTTATGGCCAAGAATAAGATCCAACTGGAAGCAGGAATGGACGTGGATGGCCTGCTGAATGATATCCGCGATAAATATGCAGAGGAAAATATCACCACCATTGATGGGGTAAAGATCGACTTTACCGATGAATGGGTGCATCTGCGCAAATCCAATACAGAGCCAATAATACGAGTGTATACTGAAGCCAAAACGGAAGAACGCGCCCGTAGCCTGGGAGAACGCTTCGTGGATGAAATGTCGAGCATGGCCAATGCCTAAAAATTTACAGATGCAAACAACGGTTACTGCAAACCTTGAAACGTATTTCAGGGAGTTCAGAAAAAATATTGTGGGGATCAACCACAGCTTTGATAGTAAGGACGGCAAGAAAAATATCCTGTATGCCGATTGGATCGCGAGCGGGCGCCTTTATGAGCCGATTGAAAAGAAGCTGTGCGATGAAATAGGGCCTTTTGTTTCCAATCCCCATTCCTACTCCTGCCATACAGGCCAAAACATTACCCGGCTTTACAATGCTTCACGGCAAATTATCCGCGGCCACGTAAATGCAAATGTTGATGATGTCCTGGTGACAACGGGTACCGGTATGACGGGTGCCCTGATGCGACTGCAGGAAATAATTGGTATAAAAAATAAGGATACGGTGT
>CAZNMG010000479.1:0-3424 GCA_964574075.1 uncultured Owenweeksia sp. | reverse complement strand
TTAGCCCCGTGAGGGCTTCAGAACCATGTCGGCAAATATAGGAATTTCAGGAATGGGCAAGAAGGTTTCGCGCATTAGCCAATGCCGCATCGGTAATTTTTTCACCGCTGAGCAGCCGTGCAAGCTCCTGCAGGCGTGCCTCTTCATCGAGTTTTACAATTTGTGTGGATGTAACGGCATTTTCACTCGATTTTTGCACCTTAAAGTGGGTTGTCCCAAGGGAGGCGATCTGGGGAAGATGTGAGATGGCGATTACCTGCATCACCTCTCCCATCGATTTGAGAATGGTGCCAACTTTACCTGCGGTTTCGCCACTTACGCCCGTATCTATTTCATCAAAAATAATGGAGGGCAGTTCGTTTTTCTCCGCCATTATCGACTTCAGTGCCAGCATCACCCGGCTCAGTTCGCCCCCTGAAGCAACCCTTGTAAGCAATTGCGGGCGCTGCCCCGGATTGGCAGAAAACAGGAACCGCACCTTATTAGCTCCTGATGGCGTAAAGGTTTCGGTTCGCTCAATGTCAATGCTGAAGGTGGCGTCCGGCATTTTCAATTCGCCCAGCAATTTCATTATTCTGGAAGCGATTTTGGGAGCAGCATCAATACGGCTGTGGCTCAGGGAATCTGCCGCTTTCTCCAATTCCTTTTCGGCTTCTTTAAGATCTTTTTGCAACTTATTCATGCGCTCTTCCATGTTGCTGAGCAGATCGAGCCTTTGTTCCAGTTCATTCCGCTTCTCGATAAGCTCCTCCACAGCGTTTACTGCGTGTTTCTTTTGGAGGTGTACCAACTGACTAAGTCTGTTGTCGAGAGTTTCGAGTCGGTCAGGATCATTTTCCACTCCCTGGGCCATTTTCTCCAGCTCCAGGCGTACATCGTCCATTTCAATACGCACACTTTTTACACGGGCACCAAGGGCCGAATAACCTTCCCCATACTTCTCGAGGGAATGTAGTGCGCCTAACATTGCTTTTAGCTGGTCGCTTATCCCTGCACCGGATCCCTCCTCTATACATTCCACTGCCGCCCCGAGCTGTTGTGAAATTTCCTCTGAATTTTCGAGAATACGAATTTCACTTTCAAGCACTTCCATTTCTCCCGGCTCCAGCTTCGCTTCCTTCAATTCATTATATAGAAACTGTAAATAATCCAGATCATGAGCATCGCCACCGGCACTTTTTGCCAATTCCCTTAGCTGGTGCTGCAACTCCCTGAAGGAGGCAAAGGCCTTATCGTAGCTTTTCTTTTGCGAATCATTTTCGGCATAGGAATCAACCAGGTCCAGTTGAAAGGCATCATCGGTCAGCAAAAGATTCTGATGCTGGCTGTGCACATCAATGATACTTTGTGCAAGATCCACCAATACATTGAGCGTGACGGGGGTATCATTGATAAATGCCCGTGATTTTCCGGCAGGAGTGATTTCACGCCTTATCAGGCAAGGCGACTCAAAGTCGAGATCATTTTCCTTAAAGAACGCGGAGTAGCGGTCAGGATTGAGAAGGAAGGCAGCTTCCACCACACATTTGCGGGATTCGTCACGCAGTGCCTTCAGATCAGCCCGTTTACCAAGTACGAGACCTAAAGCTCCCAGAATTATAGACTTACCCGCACCCGTTTCGCCCGTAATCACGGAGAAGCCTGAGGACAACTCAAGCTCAAGTCTGTCAATAAGAGCGTAGTTCTTTACGGAAAGGTGTTGGAGCATGGCGCAAATTTACAGATTTACGCTTTGCCCATTTCCTGATATTTGGTGGCATTATTGGCATCGATCTCAATAAGCACTTCCTTGAGGTCAGCCAGGGGAATAGGTTCGCCCCCACTGAAAATATTGATGATCTCCTGACTTTTGGAATCGAAGAAAATCTGCATCAGGTAGGAGTTTCTGCGCTTTTCATTTACAGCTTCAAGCGCCAGTAATGCTTGTTTAATGGTTTCCTTGGCCTCCTTTTGCTTGGTGGGATCATACATTTTGTCGAGCCCCATGCGGTGGTACTGATAAAAGGAAATACGCATATTATCAAAGGCGGGGCTTGTTAAATTATCGAGAAGCCAAAAGCGGTTCCTGTTGCCATCAAAACTCGACCAGCCGCTGTACCGGCCACCCTGTGCACTGCCCACAATTTGCTGAGCGTTATTAAAAAAGGGCTCCCCTCCCTTGGGGGCATAGGTGTCATGATCGAGGCCAATAATTATATAGGCGTAATAGGCGAGTATGGAGGTTAGGTTGGAAAGATTAGCATTAAGGGCAAAATCGAGCCGGTCAAACTCCAGATACTGGAAATCGAGATTATTATCGCGATGGATAAATACGGGCGAATTATAATCGGACATATATACCGGACGGCTATATAGAACCTGAATATCGCCCGAAAACTGATCGCTGTTGCGCGAAGTGATATTTATGATAAACTGGCAGTTTATACGCTCTTCGAGGGCATATTTTTCTTCAGTCCATTTCCGGTTGTTCAGAAACTCGGTAATGGCCGTTTCTAAGGTTGTAAAAACCTGCTTGTTGGTGGCCTGTATCTTAGAGGAGATCACCTGCACCTGGGCATTGAGCTCCTGAGCCTTAAGACTGCCGCTGAGGCAGAATGCGCTCAATAATATAATATAGAATTTCTTCTGCAATTTCAGATTTACTTTTTAGTTCCAGTTCTTTTGTCTCTTCGCTGCGGCTGATAAGGGTTACACGGTTGGTATCATTTCCAAATCCGGAATCCTCACCCGGGCTATTGAGAACGATAAGGTCGAGGTTTTTCTTGTGCAGCTTCGCAAGAGCATTTTCCACTCCGTTGCTCGTTTCGAGAGCAAAGCCCACAAGCTTTTGGTTGTCATTCTTTATTTTTCCCAGCCCGGCCAGCACATCCGGGTTTTTCACGAGCCGTACATTCAGCTCATTTTCACTTTTTTTTATTTTTTCAGTAGCCTGTGTTTCCGGTCGGTAATCGGCTACAGCAGCCGAAAGTATGGCGAGATCAGCATCCCCGAATTCGGTGTTGCAGGCATCATTCATTTCCTCAGCCGTTCTCACTCGTATCACCCGAATATTTTTTTCTGCCGGGGCCAAATGCGTGGGGCCCAGCACCAATACTGCCGTTGCGCCCAGTTCATAGGCTTTTTCAGCCAGGGCAATGCCCATTTTTCCGGAGCTGTAATTTCCGACAAACCGGACCGGGTCTATCAATTCGTGGGTAGGCCCGCCATTGATCAATACCTTTTTTCCCTGGAGTGGTTGTCCGCTACGAAGATCTTCCTCTATAAAGGCTACAATCTCTTCAGGCTCCGCCATTCGTCCCTCGCCTTCCAGCCCGCTGGCCAGTTCTCCGCTTCCGGCAGGTATAAAACGGTTTCCCGCTTGTTGAAGGTGATGGATATTTTCCGTGGTTGAAGGATGCCTGTACATATCCAGATCCATTGCCGG
>CAZNMG010000478.1:0-7741 GCA_964574075.1 uncultured Owenweeksia sp. | reverse complement strand
ACAGCGAAAATAATGTTCCCGTGGTGGGTAAGGCGGAAGTACGCAACCACCGCGATATGCACTGGCTGCGCATTGACCGCTATTACAGCAGCGATATGACTGAGGAGCGAGCCGAGGAAGAGAATGTTTCGGCCATTGGCCAATTCGCACAAATGGAGCATGCCAGTGAAAATCCTGATGTGTTCTTTCAGCCGGTGATGTGCCAGCACTGCAGCCATGCACCCTGCGAAACTGTATGCCCGGTAATTGCAACTTCGCACAGCCTCGAGGGCATTAATCAAATGACATACAACCGTTGCATTGGTACCCGGTACTGTGCCAACAACTGTCCCTATAAGGTACGTAGGTTCAACTGGTTCCAGTACCATAATGGCAGCCGTGAGCAGTTTGATGTGAATTATGCCATGAATGATGACCTTGGCCGGATGGTTCTTAACCCCGATGTGGTGGTACGTTCACGTGGTGTAATGGAAAAATGTTCCTTCTGCATTCAGCGTACCCAGCTGGGCAAGCTTGAAGCCAAGAAAGAGGGAAGGCCCCTCAGGGATGGAGAGGTGCAGACGGCCTGTATGAGTGCCTGCCCTACAGAGGCGATCGTTTTCGGTGATGTAAATGATAAGGAGAGCCGCGTATACGAGCTACGGCAGAATAAGCGCATGTACCATCTGCTGGCAGAAATTGGTACACAACCCTCCGTATTTTATCAGACTAAGGTTAGAAACAGAGCTTAAACTATTTATATAAAGAGTTAGGTATGCATTATGAAGCTCCTATAAGAGAACCACTAATCCGCGGGGATAAGTCCTACCACGAGATTTCTGTGGATGTTGCGCGTCCGGTGGAAACTGTTGCACCGCGGGCCTGGTGGATTGTGTTCTCACTTGCATTGATCGCCTTCCTGTGGGGTGTGGGTTGTATACTCTACACTGTGGGAGTGGGTATAGGCACCTGGGGATTAAATAAAACCGTAGGCTGGGCCTGGGATATTACCAACTTTGTATGGTGGGTAGGTATTGGCCACGCGGGAACCCTCATCTCAGCCATCCTTTTGCTGTTTCGCCAAAAGTGGCGGATGTCCATCAACCGTTCTGCGGAAGCGATGACCATTTTTTCGGTAATTCAGGCCGCCCTGTTTCCAGGTATTCACATGGGACGTATATGGCTGGCCTACTTTGTATTTCCCATACCCAACCAGTTTGGCTCGCTTTGGGTAAATTTTAACTCGCCACTGTTGTGGGACGTTTTTGCTATCTCCACGTATTTTTCTGTTTCGCTGGTGTTCTGGTATGTGGGATTGATTCCTGACTTTGCCATGATCCGCGACCGTGCGATCAAGCCGGTGACCAAGCATATCTACAAAATACTCAGCTTTGGCTGGGGCGGTAAAGCCAAGCACTGGCAGCGATTTGAGGAAGTTTCGCTTATTCTGGCTGGTTTAGCCACGCCACTGGTACTTTCCGTGCACACCATTGTATCTATGGACTTTGCCACCTCGGTGATTCCGGGATGGCACACCACCATCTTCCCGCCTTATTTTGTGGCCGGGGCTATCTTCTCGGGCTTTGCCATGGTAAATACCCTTCTGCTCATTGTGCGAAAGGTTTTCCGTATGGAAGATTACATCACCGTACAGCATATTGAGATGATGAACATCATTATCATGCTTACCGGATCTATTGTAGGTATTGCCTATATCACGGAACTTTTTATTGCCTGGTATTCGGGGGTGGAGTATGAACAGTACGCCTTCCTCAACCGGGCCACCGGACCGTATTGGTGGGCCTATTGGAGTATGATGACCTGTAATGTTTTCAGTCCGCAGTTTATGTGGTTCAAGAGGTTGCGTACCAGCCTTATCTTCTCGTTTATCATTTCAATTGTGGTAAACATCGGGATGTGGTTTGAGCGCTTTGTGATCATCGTGACATCGCTGCACCGCGATTACCTGCCCTCTTCATGGAGTATGTTTAGCCCCACTTTCGTGGACATAGGCATCTTCATCGGCACCATCGGGTTCTTCTTTGTGCTCTTCCTGCTGTATGCACGTACCTTCCCTGTAATTGCCCAGGCGGAGCTTAAAACTATTCTGAAGTCATCAGGGGAAAACTATAAAAAATATCACGAGAAAGATGTCCACTGAGAATAAACATATCATAAGCGCCCTGTACGATGATGATGACGTACTGCTGAATGGCGTGAAAGAGGTAAAAGCCAGGGGCTACCACATTGCCGAGGTATACAGTCCCTTTCCTATTCATGGGCTCGATCATGCGATGGGCCTTAAGCCTTCGCGTATAGGGATAGCGGCTTTTATGTATGGCTGCCTTGGATTGAGTACGGCCATTGCCCTTACCTACGGAATGATGATAGTGGACTGGCCCGTAAACATTGGTGGAAAACCCAGTTTTACCTGGGGCGAGAATATGCCCGCTTTTGTGCCTATTATGTTTGAACTCACAGTATTCTTTGCTGCTCACCTTATGGTGTGGACGTTTTTTATACGAAATGGCTTATACCCCGGCAGGCAGGCGATGAATCCTGATCCGCGTACCACTGATGATAAATTCCTGATGGAAGTGGAACTGGTGGGAGACAAGGATGAATTGACATCTCTGTTGCGCCAGAGCGGGGCTATTGAGATAAATGAAACAAAGTAAACAGTAAACTACAGATGCTAAAAAAGAGATTCATAGGGTCAATATCGTTGCTCGCTGTAGTTGTAGTAATGATGACGGCTTGTACGGGAAAACAGGTGCCCGGGTGGGAGTATATGCCCGACATGTACCGTTCGCCATCCACAAAGGCTTATGAGCCCAAAGCTATTCTCAAGGATAGCCTTTCCGCCTTACATCCTCCGTTGGGAACCATTCCCCGCGGGTTTATGTCCTACCAGCCTTACCCTTCTTCACCTGAAGGCCTTGAGGCGGCAAGAGCAAATCTTACCCTTCCGGTTGATTTCCCCACCGATAGTATTACCCTGGTGGCAGGTGCCAAGCTTTACGGAATTTACTGCTCTTATTGCCATGGCGATAATGGTGACGGACAAGGGATTTTAGTGGAACGCGAAAAGATTTTGGGAGTACCCTCGTATGCCGACAGAGACATCAACATAGGTACCATATTTCATGTGATAACATATGGCAAAGGTGTAATGGGATCGCATGCTTCGCAGGTTACCCCTGAAGAGCGTTGGAAAATTTCTCAGTACGTGATGAACCTCAGAACCGCTTTAGCCAGTGGGGGCGGGGCCGCTGCTTCCGAAGGCGGAGCTGATACAACCGCTAATACTGATGCCGCTAATACAGGTACTGAAGCAACTAACCAGCAAACTAACGAGGGATAAATTCTTAATAAGTACAAGAAATGTTTGAATTTACCGGAAGACTGAAAACATGGGCCATCATCCTGATGGTGATCGGAGCCATTTCCATTGGAGCCAGCTTTTTTATGGGCGGTGGTGAGCACCACCACAATGGACATGCAGGCGAAGAAGGCCATGATGTGGAACATATAGACGGAAATGAGCTTGAAGAAGGTCAGGCGGAGGCCCCTATGGGCGACCACGGTACTGAAGAGGTAACAATTCCCGGTACCGATATTTCTGTATATGACACGGATGATCGCCAAGATTACCACCGCAGCGCTCCACGGGCGATGCCTGAGAATAACAGCTATTACAAAAGTCTTGATGATCATAACGATCCCGAAAAACTTCATCACCAGGCGCAGAACCTGCCCTGGGCGAATTTGTTGGTGAGCAACTTCTTCTTTTTGGCCATTGCTCTTGGTGCCTTATTTTTTCTTGCTGTGCAGTATGCCGCGCAGGTAGGCTGGTCAGCAGTACTGTTGCGTATAATGGAAGCAATGAGCAGTTTTCTCTGGATACCGCTGGTGATCATGTTTGTGCTCATCTTTACCGGAATTTTCCATGTGGGCGGCAATCACATCTGGCACTGGATGGCAGAGGGTATTATGGATCCCGCAAGTGACCATTACGATAGCATTATTGCAGGTAAGGAAGGTTACCTGAACCCCACTTTCTTCACTATACGTTCCGTAATTTATGCCATCGGCTGGGTTGGTGCGGCTTACCTTCTTATGAAAATGAGTGCCCGGATGGAAAGTGGTAATGTGGATGTGAGGCATCAGTGGTTGAAAATGCGTAACCTCTCGGCAGGATTTCTCGTATTCTTTGCCGTTACATCCTCCACAGCTGCCTGGGACTGGATCATGAGCATTGACACACACTGGTTTAGTACACTCTTTGGTTGGTATCTTTTTGCTACCATGTTTGTAAGCGCCCTTACTGTGCTTACGCTTATCACCGTTTATCTTAAAAAGCAGGGCTATTTGCCTGAGGTGAACCGCAGCCATATCCAGGATCTGGGCAAATTCATCTTTGCATTCTCCATCTTCTGGACCTATCTATGGTTTTCGCAGTTTATGCTGATCTGGTATGCCAACATTCCTGAAGAGGTAACCTATTACATAGCACGCTTTGGAGAATATAAAGTCCTGTTTGTGACGATGGTGGCCGTTAATTTCCTTTTCCCGGTTTTGTTGCTGATGAGCCGTGACTCAAAAAGAAATTTTGGTTTCCTGATTTTCACTGGGCTGGTGGTTGTTTTTGGGCATTGGCTGGATGTATTTATCATGATCATGCCGGGCACAGTAGGTTCATTTTGGCAGCTTGGGCTGGTGCAGTTCGGAACGCTGCTCGGTTTTGCGGGGCTGTTCATATTTGTGGTTTTCACTTCTTTGGCCAAACGTCCGCTAATGATCAAAAATCACCCGATGTTTATTGAGAGTAAACATCACCACATATAATATTTAAAAGAGCGAGAACAGAATGGAAATTTTTCTAATCATACTGGTAGCAATTCTTGGGCTTATTGTGCTGGCTCAGGTAGTGAGGGTGTTTGAGCTGTCTACTGATTTAAGAGGAGGCGGTAATAAGGAATCGACCATCACCGATAAGGATAACCAAACGCAGGGGGTGCTTTTGCTCGCTGTATTGCTTTTCATGATGCTGGGGTTCATCTGGTGTGTATTCGAATACAACGAAACGCTCCTGCCACGATCGGCCTCTGCACATGGCGATGAAATCGATAACCTGTGGGACATTTCCATGTGGCTTATCATAGTGGTATTCTTTATTACCCAGCCTGTACTGTTTTACTTCGGCTACAAGTACCGTGGCAAGAAGAACCGCAAGGCGGTTTACATGGAGCACAACAACCGTCTGGAATTTATCTGGACCATCGTGCCGGCCATAGTTCTGGCAGGGCTTATCATTTATGGACTTTCCACCTGGAGTGATGTAATGAGTATCAACCAGAAGGATGAAGAGCCCATGGTGATTGAATTGTATGCCCAGCAGTTTAGCTGGACGGCACGTTATGCCGGTGGCGATAATACCCTGGGTTATGCCAATGTGCATTTGGTGGAGGGAGCCAATACTCTTGGAGTGGACATCAATGACGCCAACTCCCTGGATGATGTGATCACCAGGGAATTACACCTTCCTGTGGGCAGGCCTGTCTTACTAAAAATGAGAAGCCAGGATGTAATACACTCTGCTTTTCTTCCACACTTCAGGGTGCAGATGAACGTGTTGCCGGGTATGCAAACCCGTTTCAGGTTTACACCTACCGTAACCACTGAAGAAATGCGTCTCGACCCCAAGACGATGGAAAAGGTGAATAACATAAACGAAATAAGGGCTGAGAGGGGCGATGAAAGCTGGGAATTTGATTATGTCCTTTTGTGTAATAAAATTTGCGGCACGGCCCACTACAATATGCAGATGAAGGTGGTGGTGGAAACCGAGGAGGAATTTAACAAGTGGATGAGCGAGCAAAAAGCTTTTGCTGAAGCATTATAATATTTAGAGCATTTAATTGACGGAGAAGATTATGTCGACACACGCAGAACACGAACACCATCCAAAACCCACATTCTGGAATACCTATGTGTTTAGCATGGATCATAAAATGATCGCGAAGCAATTCCTGATCACAGGTATGATAATGGGTATTATTGGGGTTGGAATGTCAGTATTGTTTCGCCTCCAACTGGCGTGGCCTGACACGAATTGGCCTATTATGGATTTCCTCCTGGGAAAATGGGCTAGTGATGGGGTGATGGATGCCAATATCTACCTGGCACTGGTTACGATCCACGGTACCATAATGGTATTCTTTGTGTTGACGGCCGGTCTCAGTGGCACCTTTGCCAACCTGCTTATTCCGCTACAGATCGGGGCCCGCGATATGGCATCAGGCTTCCTCAACCTCCTTTCTTACTGGTTTTTCTTTGCTTCAAGTGTAGTAATGGTAGCCTCCCTTTTTGTAGAAAGTGGCCCTGCCGCTCCGGGATGGACCATTTACCCTCCGCTGAGTGCCCTACCGCAGGCAATGCCCGGCTCAGGTACCGGTATGACGCTTTGGCTGGTAAGCATGAGCCTCTTTATAGTCTCTTCCCTTTTGGGTGGTATCAATTACATTGTAACCGTACTCAATCTTCGCACTAAAGGAATGAGCATGACGCGCCTGCCCCTAACGGTATGGGCCCTGTTTGTTACAGCCATTCTGGGTGTTCTGTCTTTCCCGGTATTGTTCTCGGCTGCCCTACTGCTTATTTTCGATCGCAGTTTTGGTACCAGCTTTTATCTTTCCGACATTATAATAGCGGGCGAGTTGTTGCATAACTCTGGTGGTAGTCCCATCCTTTTCCAGCACTTGTTCTGGTTTTTGGGCCACCCCGAAGTTTACATCATTATTCTCCCTGCCCTGGGTATTACCTCCGAGGTTATAGCCACCAATGCCCGTAAACCTATCTTCGGGTACCGTGCCATGGTTGGATCTATACTTGCGATTGCATTTTTATCATTCGTGGTATGGGGGCACCATATGTTCATAACGGGCATGAATCCATTCCTGGGATCGGTCTTTACCTTTACCACACTTCTAATCGCGATACCCTCAGCAGTAAAGGCCTTTAATTATATTACCACCCTTTGGAAAGGTAATCTGCGGCTTACGCCTGCGATGTTGTTCTCTATAGGACTGGTTTCAACATTCCTGACGGGGGGTCTCACCGGTCTTATCCTGGGTGATTCTGCTCTTGATATCAATGTGCACGATACGTACTTTGTGGTTGCACACTTTCACATTGTAATGGGCCTCTCAGCCATTTTTGGAATGTTTGCCGGTATCTACCATTGGTTCCCCAAAATGTATGGGCGCAGGATGAGCAAGACAATGGGATATATCCACTTCTGGGTCACGTTCGTGTGTGCCTACGGTGTTTTCTTCCCGATGCACTTTATGGGAATGGCTGGTCTCCCCAGGAGATATTACACCAACACCGCTTTCCCGATGTTTGACGACCTGAGCGATATCAGCATACTGATCTCCGTATTTGCTATTGTGGGTGCAGCCATACAGCTTGTTTTCCTGTTCAACTTCTTCTACAGTGTATTCCGGGGTAGCCGTACAGAGGCAAATCCCTGGAAGTCGAACACCCTGGAGTGGACCACACCGGTGGAGCACCTTCATGGCAACTGGCCCGGAGAGCTGCCCGTGGTGCATCGCTGGCCTTACGATTATAGTAAGCCGGGGATGGATGATGACTTTGTACCGCAAACGGTACCCATCCGTGACAACGAGGTGGAAACCGGGCATTAAAGCTCAACTTTCCAACGATTTTTTAGAACCCTGCGGCTAAGCTGCGGGGTTTT
>CAZNMG010000477.1:0-2947 GCA_964574075.1 uncultured Owenweeksia sp. | reverse complement strand
ACATTACCGTTTGCACTCCCACACTAAAGAAGAAAAAACTATAGAGAAATCTTCGCAGCGAAAGTTCATGTTGTAATTGTTTTGTTACGGCCAGCAATTCATGATACCCTTTCCAGATGTAGCGCTCCCCGGGCTTCCGGTGATAAGGATTATCAGGCAGCCGCCTGAAGGAGATCTGCGCAAACCCGGCCCACCATACGCCCACCAGTAAAAAACTAAAGCGGGAGGCCTGCCCGGCCCCACTGAGCCCGAAAGTGTAGGGAAACTGGATCATCACCAGGTTGAGAATCAGCAAAATCGCAGCGCCACTGTAGCCTAGTGAAAAGCCTTTGGCACTCAGGCTATCCTGCTCCTCGGGTGGTGCCACTTCTGGCAAAAAAGCATTGTAAAATACCAGGCTTCCCCAAAAGCCAATGCTGGCGATCATACTCATCCCAATGCCAAATAGGAGATTGTCGCCCTCAAAAAAGAACAGGGCCGAACAGGCTATAGCCCCCAGGTAGCAAAAGAATTTCATGAACTGCTTTTTCTTTCCGGTGTAATCGGCAATTCCCGAAAGCAAGGGGGAAATGATGGCCACCAGCAGGAAGGATACGGATAAGCTATAGCTGTAGAGAGCCGTGTTGGTAATCTGATGGCCTAAAAACTCCACTGTATTACCCCCGGCTCCTGATGTCGCACTGTTGAAATAGATCGGGAAGATGGCCGTGCTGATAACAAGTGAGTAGACAGAATTTGCCCAATCGTAAAAAGCCCAGCCGTTTTTGGTTTTTTGGTCAGTCATTGGGGGCCAAATATAGAAGTTAACCAACATAAAGGGTGTGATAGTGAAAGCCGTGGAGGCGAAGAAAGTTGAGTTTCTGGCAGTTTCCCTCGGTTTCAAACCAATATATTTGCCGCCATGAATGTAGAAAATCAACTTCTGCAGAAAGCGGGCAGGTTACTGCAATCAGCCACCAAAGTGGTGATTACCAATCATGTAAATCCTGATGGGGATGCCATGGGAAGTGCCCTGGGACTGTGGGGAGTTTTAAAGCAGCAGATCCCGCAGGTGGATGTGGTGGTGCCTAATGCGTATCCTTCATTTTTGCAGTGGATGAAAGGCAATGCGGAGGTTGTGATCTATGAGCAGGATATGGCCCTGGGCAAGAAACTAGTGGAACAGGCGGATGTTATTATTCATCTTGATTATAACTCCCTCAAAAGGAGCGGGCCCATGCAGGAAGTATTGACAGCAAGTACAGCTGAGAAAATCATCATTGATCATCACCAGCAGCCTGATGATTTTGCTGATATCCTGATCTCGGATGCGGATATGTCATCCACCTGTGAAATGGTGTTTCATTTACTGCAGCAGTTGGGCCTGGAGAGTCTTCTCACCTCGGAGACGGCCAGTTGCCTTTATACCGGTCTTATTACCGATACCGGCAACTTCAGGTTTAGCAGCACCACACCCGACACGCATCGTGTAGCCGCACACCTGCTGGAACTTGGAGTGCGGAGCAGTGAAGTTGCCTCCCGCATTTATGATTCCAATACTCCCGAAAGGCTGAAGCTGCTCAGCTGTGCGCTCAGCAAAATGGAGATCCTTCCCGGGTATAGGACAGCGATAATTTCACTAAGTGAACAGGACCTCGAGGAGAATAACTTTCAGAAAGGTGATACCGAAGGGTTCGTAAACTTCGGACTTTCCGTGAAGGGGGTTGAGGTAAGTATTTTTGTTTACCCGCGAGAAGGGAAGGTCAAAATGTCCTTCCGGTCTAAAACCGATTTTGATGTGAATTTACTGGCGCGTGAACACTTTAGTGGGGGTGGGCACTTAAATGCGGCCGGAGGCGTTTCACACCAGAGTTTGGCTGACACTATAAAAAAAATAAAGGAGGTCCTGCCTCTGTATCAAAATGATCTACAGAGCAACTAATCTATTGCGAAAAACCGGATATATTCTGATTCTGGCCGCTGCGGTTGTGAGTTGCGAATGCTCTGGTGGCCGTAATCAAACGGCTCCACAGTCAACTGAAGAATCGGCTGATGATCGTATTGAAGCTTCCCGTGATTTTCTAAAAAAGGAGCGTGAGTCCATTGAGGCTTACATCAAGGACCGCGAGCTGGAGGTGGAGCGTACGGGCACCGGCCTTTACTATAGGGTTCTCAGCGATTCGGCTATAGATCTGCAGGTGGAAACCGAGGATCTGGTTGAGTATGAGTACGATATTTCACTTATGAATGGCGCTAAACTCTATAGCTCCGCCACCGATGGCCGTGCAGAATTGAAAATAGACAAACAGGACGCTGTAATTGGCCTCCATGAATCTCTCAAAAAGCTGGGCCTTGGTGATAAAGGTCTATTTATTTTACCTTCGCACCTTGCCTATGGGGTAGCAGGCGATCAGGACCGCGTTCCTCCTCTCACTCCGCTGGTGTACGAGTTGAAAGTAGTAAACATCAAAAAATCCAAATCCGAATAAAATGAGAAATATTTTGCTGACTGCCGTGTTATTTGCCGGCATTCTGACGAGTTGTAATTCCCAAAATAATGTGATGGTAAATGGGGAGAAGCAACAGCTTGAAGATGGTATTTACGCCAAAATTCAAACTAACAAAGGAGACATTCTTTTCCGATTTGAAACTGAAAAAGCCCCGCTTACTTCCGCCAACTTTATTGCCCTGGCCGAAGGAAATCATCCTGAGGCATCGGAGGAGTTCAAGGATAAACCATATTTCAACGGGCTTACCTTTCACAGGGTGATTCCCAAGTTTATGATACAGGGTGGCGATCCTACCGGTACCGGATCGGGTGGCCCGGGTTATCAGTTTATGAATGAGATCGATCCCTCCCTGAGCCACGACAAAGGAGTGGTATCAATGGCCAATGCCGGACCTCATACCAACGGCAGCCAGTTTTTTATTACTGTGGCTCCCACCAAAAACCTCGATGGCTCCTATA
>CAZNMG010000476.1:0-5639 GCA_964574075.1 uncultured Owenweeksia sp. | reverse complement strand
ACCACACTCAGGTTTTCGATAAGGAAAATCCCACATACAATAGGGATGAGTAGTTCCTTCCGAATGGCAATGGCAAATACGGCAATGATGCCACCTATAGCAAGGCTACCCGTATCGCCCATAAAAACCTGGGCGGGGTGGGTGTTGTACCACAAAAAGCCGATGCAGGCACCTACAAATGCGGCAATAAATACTACCAGTTCACCGGCATCAGGGATGTACATTATATTGAGGTAGTCCGCAAAAATGATACTGCCCGATACGTAGGCAAAAATGCCAAGGGTAATGCCGATAATGGCCGAGGTTCCTGTGGCAAGACCATCAATACCATCGGTGAGATTGGCTCCATTGGAAACTGCGGTGATAATAAAAATCACAATGGGAATGAAAATGAGCCATGCCCATTTCATATAATCCTCGCCTATCCAGCTGATGAGTCCCGAGTAGTCGAATTCGTTATTCTTAAAGAAAGGTATTGTAGTCTTCAGCGACTTTTCGGAGTCGGAATATACCGGAAGCGATTGCAGGGTACGGCCATCTTCGGTTTGCTCCACCTGGGCACCCTGCACACGCTCCTTGATAGTGACCTTCGGGTTGAAAAACAAAATACCGCCAACGATCAATCCGAGCACAACCTGGCCGGTGACCTTAAACACGCCTGGCAGTCCTTTTTTATCCTTTTTAAATACCTTGATGTAGTCGTCAAGAAAGCCAACGGCACCCATCCATACCGTGGTGATGAGCAGAAGGAGGATGTAAATATTATCGAGCCGGGCGAAGAGCAGCACTGGTATGAGGATTCCCATCAGGATGATCAATCCCCCCATTGTGGGCGTACCTGCTTTTTCCTGCTGCCCCATAAGGCCGAGGTCACGGACGGTTTCGCCCACCTGTTTGCGCAGTAATACCCTTATCAAACTTTTACCAAAAACCAGGCAGATAAGCAGCGAGAAAATAACAGCCATAGCGGCCCGGAAAGTGATGAACTGAAAAACCCCCGCTCCGGGCAGGTCATAAGCTTCATCTAGATATGTGAAGAGATAGTAGAGCATTAGTGCGTAGTTGGCGTTAGCGATTCACGGGCAATGGCCAAATCGTCAAAAGGCAGTTTTTCGCCTTTCACATCCTGGTATTTCTCATGACCTTTTCCGGCAATGAGAATAATATCGTTTTTACGGGCGAGGCGCGAGGCGGTTTTTATAGCCTCCTTCCTGTTGGTGATGCTGATGAACCTGCGGCTCAGGTGCATTTCCACACCGGCTTCCATTTCCTTGATTATCGCATCGGGATCTTCAAACCGCGGGTTGTCAGATGTGAAAATCACCTGGTCGCTGAACCGGGTGGCAATACGTGCCATTTCCGGACGCTTGGTGGTATCCCGGTTTCCACCACATCCCACCACGGTTATTACCTGCTCATTTCCGGTGCGGATCTTTGCGATGGTTTCCAGTACATTTTTCAGTGCATCAGGGGTGTGGGCATAATCGATAATGGCCGTTATCCCTTCGGGAGACTGGATATATTGAAAGCGGCCTTCCACGGATTTGAGACCGCTAAGCGCGGTGACCACCTGGAGCTGATCTTCACCCATAAGGGAGGCAATTCCGTACACTGCGGCCAGGTTGAGCGCATTGAAATTACCAATGAGCTTGCTCCACATTTCGTGCTTGCCCAACTGCAGGAGCATACCGTTGAGTTGGTGCTCCATAATCTTAACCTTAAAGTCGGTATCGGTTTTAAGGGCAAAGCCGTACACCCGTGCCTTACTGTGGAGCAGCATGGTTTTTCCATGTTTATCATCCTGGTTTACGAGCGCCCATGAATCTGCAGGCAGTGTATCAAAAAGTCGCTTTTTTGCGAGAATGTAATCGTCAAATGTTTTGTGGTAGTCCAGATGATCGTGAGAGATGTTGGTGAATACCGCTCCGGCAAACTTTAGTCCTGCGATCCTGCGCTGCTCAATGCCATGGCTGCTGGCTTCCATAAAGCAGTATTTGCAGCCGCCATCGACCATCTTTTTGAGATAGCTGTTGAGTTGAACAGGATCTGGCGTGGTGTGCGTTGCCGGGAATTCATCCTTGCCCACCATTACATTAACAGTGGAAAGAAGCCCGGCCTTTTTACCCAAAGCCATAAAGAGGCGGTGACTTAGAGTGGCTACGGTGGTTTTGCCGTTGGTGCCGGTAATGCCCACCAGTTTTAACTTCTCCGAAGGATTGTCGAAAAAGTTGGCGGCAAGAATGCCCAGGGTGGCGTGGGCATCGCGTACCTGAATGTAGGTTACATCATCATCCAGTGTTTCGGGGAGCTGCTCGCATACAATGGAACGCGCTCCTTTCCTGATCGCCTGATCTATAAATTCATGCCCATCGGCTACGGTGCCGGGTATCGCTACAAAAAGCGATTCCTTTACCACCCTGCGCGAGTCAAATACAATATTTTCAACGGCAAGATTGGTACTGCCGATCGAGTCGAGGACCGGAGTTTTATAAAGTATGTCTTTGAGCAGCTTCATTATCCTAATTTCAGTTCCACCATTACCGAGGGATTTACCTCGGTTCCGGCCGGAGGGTATTGCCAGATCACCTTACCATTGCCCTGCACCTTTACCTTGTAGCCCTGGTTTTCGAGCAGGCTCAGCACTTCTGCACCAGGTTGGCCTTTCAGGTTCGGAAGTTTATTTCCTTTCCAGTCTATCTCGTTTTCCTGATCAATCGCGGGCATTTGGGCAAAGAGTGTTTTGGGCTTGTCCTTAGTCCATTCACGGGGAGTGTCTGCATAAATATTCTTGGCGATCTCCCCGAATACCGGAGCTGCCACGGCTGAACCATAATACCCCCGGTGGTAATTCGGCTTATTGATCACCACTATGCAGCTGTAGCGTGGATTTTCGGCAGGGAAATAGCCGGCAAACGAAGCCTGGTAGTCACGGGTGGATTCCTTCCAGTAGTTGAGTTGGCAGGTGCCCGTTTTGCCTGCCATGGTCACCAAATCATTTTGAAGATTGGTGGCGGTGCCGTTTAGTACCACACCCTCCAGCATGGCCTGAAGTTTTTTCAGGGTCTCCTGTGAGCAAATAGCCGGATTGATCACTTCAACCTGCTGCTGCTTTACCGTTTGCCCGTGTTTCTGGATCTCGCTGATGAAATGAGGCTTCACCATTTTACCCTCATTGGCAATGGCATTGTAAAAGGTGAGTACCTGTAGGGGAGTGAAGCTTACCTGATAGCCAAAAGCCATCCATGGCAGTGTAATGCCACTCCAGTTGGCATCACCAGGTTTGGGAATACGGGGTTGTCCTTCCCCTTTTATCGGTAGCCCTAAGGGCTCATGCAGGCCAATGGTGTAGAGGCGGTCTACAAATCGCTCAGGCTGGTGGCGGTAGTTGTCATAGATCAGCTTTACGATGCCCACATTGCTGGAAACCTCAAAGGCCCGTTTCAAACTAACCTCACCATATCCGCCCTCGCCATTCTTGTAATTGGAGTCGCGGATCTTCTTTTTATAGATCTCATAAATTCCGTTCTCCGTGTCAACCATGGTGCTTGTGTCAGCAACTCCGTCCTCGAGGGCTATCATCACGGAGGCAAGCTTAAAGGTGGAGCCGGGTTCGGTGCTTTCCCATACGGCATAATTCCTTTTTTCAAAATAATTGCCTCCTTCGGTGCGGCCGAGATTGGCTATTCCCAGGATAGCCCCTGTTTTTACATCCATCACCACGGCACATCCGTGGTCGGCTTCAAACTGTTCGAGGGCCTTAAGCAGCTCGTGGTGTACGATGTCCTGTATTTTAGTGTCGATGGTGGTAACTACGTCCAGGCCATCTTCCGGCTCAATTTCATAGGAGTCAGTCACTGGCTTCCAGTTGCCGTTGCTTACTTTCTGCTTCAGCCGTTTGCCATCTGTTCCGCTCAGGAAATTGGAGAAAGCTCCTTCAATACCGGTACGTCCGCGGAAATGGTCGTACCCGATGGTGCGCTCCGCGATTTTGCCCAAAGGCATTTTTCGAAAGTTTTGCTGCTCGTAAATCAGCCCGCCTTTAAACCTGCCGAGATTGAAAATGGGAAACTGCTTGATATTCTGAAGTTGGGCAAAGGAAATGTCCTCGCCAATTTTTACATAGCGGCTGCCCTGGTCTCTTTTGCTTCGGAGATGATTGGCCCATTGGGTATAATTTTTTTCCGGAAAGGCCATGGCCAGCTCCACAGCCAGGGCCGAAACATTACTATTGAAGGCGTTGCCGTCTACAGTTACCGGGTCGAAGTAGAGGTCATATACCGGCATAGAGGTAGCCAGAAGTTTGCCATCGCTGCTGAAAATGTTGCCCCGGCTGGCTTCAATATTAATCTCGCGGATGGCTTCCTGCTGAGAGCGGGCACGCAGTTCGGGCCCCTCAGCATATTGAATGACGAAGAGCTTCACCAATACAAAAACCGCCATCATAAAAAATGGAATGGCGGCAATGTAGATCCTGTTCAATATGCGCTTGTTCTCTTCCAAATCAGTTTTCTTCTCCGGTTTTAATGATGATGGGCGGGGTGTCACTCTTTGTCAGGCCGAGCTCTCCGGCTTTCTGTACCACTTTGTATTCCATGCTTTCGATCATAAGGCGGGAGCGGGTGTCGATATATTCCGAATTGAGCTCCTTCATCTGTGCCCGAAGGCGTGCTGTCTGGTGCACCTTCCGGTCGGCACTGTGGCTGCTCGCGATCATTATAAGGGCGAGAAGGCTCAGGTAAAGGATGAAGGGCCAGTTTTTGGCCAGCTGCCCGCTCACCAGAAAACTGCCGGTAAAAACCCCTTTCAGCGGGTTTATCAGTTTTGGTTTTGGCTTGTCTGCTACACTCTCGCTCATCTTTGTTTATCCTGTTTCATTTAGCTCCCAAACCTTCCTTCGGGGGATTTAAGGGGCCTGCTTTTATTTTCTCCGCGGCTCTCAACTTGGCGCTTCTGGCGCGCGGGTTTTCTTTTAGTTCATCGGCATCAGCCGTTATCGGTTTCCTTGTCACCGGCTCCAGCGGCCGGATGAGGTTGCCGTAAAAATCCTTTTCCGGTTCTCCTTCAATGTTTCCATAGCGGAAGAAATTTTTTACCGGCCTGTCTTCCAGCGAATGGTAGGCGAGAGTGACCATCCGGCCCCCGGGCTTTAAAATTTCTGTAGCCTGTTCCAGAAGCTCATGGATCACTGCGAGTTCTTCATTCACCTCAATCCGGATCGCCTGAAAGATCTGCCCCCAGAATTTTCCGCTTTTATGCCCCGGTTCAAATTTTTGAAGTGCCTTTTTGAGATCGGCTGTGGTGTGCAGGGGGCGTGCTGCGGTGATAGCATTCACGATGGGCCAGGGGCGGTTTACCTCTCCATACTCCTTAAAGATCCTGAACAACTCCTGGTCCCCGTACTCATTTACCACCTGGGCAGCAGTCAGTGGCCGGTCGGGGTTCATACGCATATCCAGAGGACCTTCAAAACGGAGGCTAAAGCCACGCTCAGGTCTGTCTATTTGGTGGGAGGAAATGCCGAAGTCCGCCAGCAGGCCGTCTATTTGGCTGACACCGTAAACGCGGAGCATCTTTTTCAGGTGACGGAAGTTTGATTTTACCAGGGTAAAATTCTCACTCTGCGGCACATTGGCTTCAGC
>CAZNMG010000475.1:0-2500 GCA_964574075.1 uncultured Owenweeksia sp. | reverse complement strand
CAGCACAGCACCTAACATGGTACCGATAAAAAGTAATGATGCCAACCTTGTCCTAAACCCGGCAATCAACATGAGTGGGGCCAATACTTCTCCCACGTACACCCCATAGGCCAGGAAGCCGGGCAAGCCGGATTGCTCCAGCAAGCCCTCAATGCCTCCCACTCCCTTAAAGATTTTTGCAATGCCATGCATGAGCATCAGCGCTCCCAGGCTTACCCGAAGGATCAGAAGTCCTGTGTCAAGGTTTCTTGACTTTTCCATTTGTGCAATTTGATTTTTACTGTTTTGCAAACTGTAGGTGAACCTCAATGTGAACGTCTTTCCCAATGCCCGTAGCGGTGGGGTCGTAGTCAATGTTATAGTCAAAGCGGTTGATGGCAGTTTGGGCATAGAAACCCATTTTTTCACCTTGCTGCGAGCTTACTTTACCGCCATACTCTAAATCAAACACCACCTGTTTGGTTACACCTTTGATGGTTAGATTTCCATATAAAAGGTATTGATCGGACTTACCTGCCTTTTGGATTTTTGTACTCTCAAAAGTCATGGTAGGGTATTTCTCAACCTCAAAAAAATCGGCACTGCGCAGGTGATCATCCCTTTTCTCCACATTGGTGTTGATGCTCTTTATCTGTACGGTGAAAGCAAACTCCGCCTTTGTTAATTCATCCCCCTTTGTGGTCAAAGTACCGGTGTAGTCCATAAATTTCCCGTTCACCATACTGATCCCAGAGTGCTGTATCGTAAAGTTCAGAGATGAGTGGTAAGGATCAATTGTCCATTGTTCCTGTGCAAATGAGCTTACCGCAAAGGCAACCATTGCAAATAATGTCACGAGCTTTTTCATTGTCTTAAATTTTTTAGTGAATTAATTAGTTTAAAGTGCTTAACAGTGACGGAATATCCAGTGGCCGGGTGTACATCTCCAGTTCCCCGTTGTTCTTTTGCGGCCATTCCTCACGGGGGCGGTCCCAATACAATTCTATTCCGTTATTGTCCGGGTCTCTCAGGTAAAGTGCTTCCGACACACCATGGTCTGAAGCGCCATCAATCCGGTAGCTGGCATTTTTTAATCGCTCTAAAGCTGCTGCCAGATCCTTTCTCTCCGGATAAACGATAGCTACATGATAGAGGCCCACGCCCTCCCTGGATGCGGGTGAAGCGCCCTGGCTGTGCCAGGTATTAAGGCCTATGTGGTGATGATAACCACCTGCAGAAAGAAAGGCTGCCTGATCACCATACATGGTAGTTACTTCAAAGCCGAGTACGTCCCGGTAGAAAGCTAATGCCCGGTCGAGGTCTGAGACCTTCAGGTGTACATGCCCTATCCGCGTCTCTGCCGGGGCTTTGTAGTCTGTACGGATTTTATTTTCTTCGGTCGCTGTCATCTATTTTCTTATTAAGTGAATTTCTGTTCGGGCTCCATGTGCAATCAGGCCTCTTTTACCATCTGTACCTCTGCGCTGAGTTTTACTTCATCGCCTACCATTACCCCACCAGCTTCCAGGGCTGCATTCCAGTTGAGGCCAAACTCCTTACGGTTGATTTTTCCGTTTACAGCAAAGCCAGCCTTCTCATTGCCATAGGGATCTTTCATGTAGCCTCCATGCTCCATATCCAGTACCACTTCCTGGCTCACACCTCTGATGGTCAACAGGCCTTTCAGTTTGTAATTCTCATCATCCACCCGGTGCACTGATTTGGATTCAAAGCTGAGGCCCGGATGCTTTTCCACGTCAAAAAAGTCTGCGCTTTTCAGGTGGTTATCCCTGTCAGTGTTGTTAGTGGAAATGGAGCTGGCGTCCACTTTTACTGTGATGTTGGCTTTGGACAGATCTCCATCTTCAGCCTCCATTTTCACATCAAAATTTTTAAACTCGCCCTTCACGTTGCTGATCATTAAGTGCCTTACCTTAAATGTGAGTTCGCTATGCGCGGGGTCCGATTTCCATTTTGTTACTTTCTGAATTTGATTTTTCGTTTTCATAATTTTCGTTTTTAAAAGATTAGTGATTCCTTTCTGATTTATACTTACAAAGTTCCCCAATATTGAGGGCCTGTGCATTGACCTAAATCAAGAAAGACCATTGATCTGCATCAACTTCCAGCTCCGGCCAAGGCCATGCTTGCAGCATCCATTAAAGGATTTACAGAGCTGTTTTGTTGGCTTATGATCAACTCCTTCATTTTAAAAAGGGCCTTCCTTTAAAGCCCCAGAACCTCAACTTGCAGATCCTGTATGTTTTTAAAGAAAGACCCATTCTTTTGATGTTTCAATGGATAGCGTTTTAGCTCCGTATTACGCTTTACTACCAGGTTTTAACTTTATGATTTAAGAAAGTCCGGCTCCAAAAATTCTGGGTTTGGATACTTATACACTCCTTCACCGGATTGTACACCGAATTTATTCTGGTCAAGGAAATTGGTTTTGATCCAATTCGCTGCCTTGGCGGCTTCCTCATCACCCTGTTTGCCCATCAAATCAAATATGTTGTAGGGC
>CAZNMG010000474.1:0-5205 GCA_964574075.1 uncultured Owenweeksia sp. | reverse complement strand
GGTGTAAAAGAAAAAACCCCGACAGCAAAGGCTATCGGGGCTTCAAAATTAATTCAAAAAAAGCTTATGGCTTCATTTTGAAGTTAAAGGTGATTTTGCCGGGATTTCCCGCACCACCTGACGTATTGTTGGGATCAATTTCCGTGATCTGAATCACTGCGTATTCGGAGGTACCGCGTAATTTGGCGATATAAATATCCCCTACATCCGGATCATTTACATTGGCTCCGGCAGTACCGGCAGTATAAGAAGCCGCTGCGGCCTCATCAGTTGCATTATCATAGTCAAAGGAGTTGTCCTGCACAAAAAGGGTAGCATTACCCGCAGTCCAGCTTCCTGTGAAAGGATCACCCGCAGCATCGGTATTTTTCATGTCCTGCTTTGCAGGATCTGCACTCGCACCAGTTCCTGCAGTTGGACCTTTATCTACAAGATTGTAAGCCCCTTCAAGTGTTCCTGCAATGTGGAAAAATGCTCCGATGGTTTCATCTGATAGCTGAGTGGCTTTAGTCACAGTTACTATAATGTCCACGGTTCTTTCCTGGCCGTCCTTATCAGTTAATTTAAACTGGAAAGTGTAATCACCTTCATTGCTCAGGAATACTCCATCAACGCTCAGTGTATCCACATACTGTTCTTCATCTCCATTTTGAAGATTCACTGCTCCGCTGTTAAAATTGTACCCCAGGGCCGACAGCTGCAAATTATTAACCAGTGAAGTAGTAACCTGGAAACTTTCCAGATCGGAACCTCCTCCGGCTTTTATAGCATTAATATAGAATTCAAGGGCTGTACCCGCATCAACGGTCACATCATCATTGGTAGCTAAGACCTGAGAATTTCCAGCTACCGTAATTTCCAACGTAGGTTTTGGCTTTAACGGATCGACCGGCTCATCTTCAGCGCAGGAGGTAAACATCATGGCGCTTGCACCCATAAGACCAAGGGCAAATAGTTTTAATCTTTTCATTTTCTGGTTTTTGTTTAAAAATTATTAATCAGACGTACTTCAGTTAGTAAACGTTGGGTAAACGTGGCGAATATATCATTGTTCAGGAAAAAGGACATTTATCTTCACCTGGAGGCATTATTCTCCGCGTAGTTGCCGGAAGATGCGCTATTTATTTTTAATTTCGCGGCCTTTAAGCATTTCCCTCACTAATTACCCTTACGATGTCGCAAAGAACTTTTACCATGATAAAGCCTGATGCTGTTGAAGCAGGCCATATCGGGGCTATTTTGAAACAAATTAATGATGCCGGTTTCCGCATCCATGCCATGCAAATGACCCAACTCTCCCGAAACGATGCCGAGCAGTTTTATGCCGTGCACCGTGAGCGTTCCTTTTTTGGTGAGCTGGTGGACTATATGACCTCAGGCCCCATTGTGGCAGCGATTTTAGAAAAAGAAAATGCTGTTGAGGATTTCCGTAACCTCATAGGGGCCACGGACCCCTCGCAGGCAAAGGAAGGCACCATTCGCAAGCAGTTTGCCCAGTCTATTGCTGCCAATGCCATCCACGGAAGTGATTCTGATGAAAACGCAGGGATTGAAGGAAATTTCTTCTTTGCCACCCGCAACCGCTTCTAGATAACACGGTACATCAAAATTTAGAAAGGGCTGTCTCAGGTAACATACTTTTGAGACAGCCTTTTTTTATTGAAAACGTAGATCGGTCAACCTCGATCCGTGCCCCAGCCGTTGGTTGATCCTTCCCAACAGATCGGTTTTCCGCATGCTGAGTTCGTTTCGCAACACTGATGAAGTAAGGTACACCGTAAGAACTCCTTGCTTCAGACTTACCTTTTTCGTCTTCAGATTTATAGTGTGTCCGGCAAGCTCTTCCCAGCGGGCATAGATCTCTGTCTCCAGCAATTTTTCATCGAGATTATTCCGCTGCAGAAATTCGCGGATCGCATCCCCGAGATTTAGTTCGTTACTCTTCTTCATTGTGTATTACAGCATTAAAATCAAAAACACGCGCCTCACTATCGATCTCCCTTACCAACCTTGCCGTGCGCTCGGGATGTGTATCAGTAATAAAGATCTGCCCGAACTTTTCGTTGTGGACAAGGCGCACCAGCTGGCTTACGCGGCTTTCGTCCAGTTTATCGAAAATATCATCAAGCAGCAGGATAGGCTTTGTGCCCTGCCGGTCGAGAAGAAAATCATACTGCGCCAGCTTAAGGGCAATAAGAAAAGACTTTTGCTGACCCTGTGAACCGAATTTCTTCACCTTTCGCCCATCAATGGAGAAGATGAGATCGTCCTTGTGTACACCTCCCCCGGTATACTGGTTTACACGGTCCTTTTCCAGCAATTTTTTCAGTACATCCTCCAGGGTATCCTCATGCAGGTGTGACTGATACTGAAGCTCCGGCTCCTCCTTACCTCCCGAAATCCATTCATAATAGTACTGAAGTTTGGGCCTTAGCAACTCCAGAAATTCCTGGCGTTTCCCGTAAACCGCCTGCCCTCTTCCTGCCATTTGTTCAGTATAGATCTCAAGACTCGAAGGATCCCATTTATGATTGGAGGCAAAAAACTTGAGCAGGGCATTTCGCTGCTGCAAGGCGCGGTTGTACTGCATCAGGTTGTCGAGGTAGAGCGGGTCTGACTGGCTGATGACATTATCCATGAACCGCCTGCGCACTTCAGAGCCTTCGGTGATCAGGTCACGGTCATAAGGGGAAATAACCACCGATGGATAACGACCGATGTGGTGAGCCAGCTTATCGTAGGTCTTTTTATTCTTCCTGAATATTTTTCGTTCCCCTTTTTTAAGGCCACAATAAATATGGTCTGCACTCTCTCCTTTCTGAAAGGTTCCCTCCACCAAAAAAAAGGCTTCCTCATCCTTTATATTCTGAGAATCAATGGTATTAAAATAGCTTTTGCACATGGACAGGTAGTGCACGGCATCCAGCAGATTTGTTTTTCCGCTGCCATTTGGGCCTACGAAACAGTTCAGTTTTTCCGAAAAGGAAAACTCCCCTTCCGGCCAGTTCTTAAAATTCAGGATGTTGAGATTTTTCAAAAACATAGAAGTCTCGCAAAATTAAAGGAATCATTAAGGGAGATAAGCTTTGGGCTACGGAAAAAAAAATTATTTTTGCGCCTCTCAAGAAAAGAGCTGATCCCGAATGGCAAAGCAAAAAAACAAGCCCCAGAACGATGAAGTTTTAGTAGACGTAAGCCAAAAGCTTTCGAGCGCTGAAAAATTCTTCGAAGAAAACCGCAAGAGTATCACGGTAATTGCCGTTGCCCTTTTTGCAATAGTAGGGGGCTACTTTGCCTACCTGTATTTTTACCAGCAACCCCGCGAAAAGGAAGCCCAGGAAGAGATCTTCTTTGCGCAGATGTATATGGAGCAGGACAGCCTCCGCCTGGCGCTGCAGGGAGACGGCCAACATTATGGCTTTGTTGAAATTGCCGAGCAGTACGAAGGTACCAAAGCCGGCAACCTTGCAAATTATTATGCCGGTGTAAGTTTCCTCAACCGCGGAGAATATCAGAGAGCTATTGAATATCTTGATGAATTCGATAGTGATGATGAGGTGTATTCCGTTTTGGCAACGGGTGCTATCGGTGATGCCTTTTTGGAACTGAACCAACCGGAAGAAGCCCTGGAGTACTATAACCGTGCTGTAAGCGGTGAGGAAAATGGTTCTGTGGTTCCGTTCATTCTGATGAAAGCGGGCCTGCTTGCTGAGCAGCAGGGTGAATACAAGGATGCGTTAAGTTATTTCAGCCGGATTAAGGATGAGTTTAAGGATTCTCCCCAGGCTGTGGATATCGAAAAATACATAGCTCGGGCAGAGGCCCAAAACCAAAAGTAATGGCCACCGCTGGGGTAAACCTTTCTGCCTATAACCTTTCAGAACTGCCGGACACTTCCGGGATGAACTTTGGAATAGCCGTGGCAGAATGGAATAGCGAAATTACAGAAGCCCTTTACCAGGGAGCTGTTGAAACCCTTCTAAAAACAGGTACCCCTGAAGCTCAGATCACCCGAATAAATGTACCCGGCTCCTTTGAGTTGGTGTTTGGAGCCAAACTCCTTTGCGAAAAAGATCTTTTTGATGCCATTATTGTGATTGGCTGTGTGGTGCAGGGTGAAACCCGCCACTTTGATTTTGTGTGCCATGGGGTCACTCAGGGAGTGCAGGATCTTAATGTGAAGTACGATACCCCCGTTATCTTTTGTGTGCTTACCGACAACAACATGGAGCAATCCAAAGCACGCGCTGGTGGGAAGCACGGCAACAAGGGCGTGGAATGCGCCATCTCAGCCATAAAAATGGCAGCCCTGCGAAGAATACTACATCAGTAATTTTTATAAAGCGGCAACCAGCGGAGATGCGTACAGGTCATAGTCTGTGGCTCCGGTTATTTCCACTTCCACAAAATCACCTGCCTTGAGATAGTCGGCATCTATGAGCACTTCATTGTCCACATCCGGTGAATCGAATTCGGTACGGCCTACGAAGAAATCGCCTTCCTTCCGGTCAACGAGTACTTTGTAGGAATTCCCGATCTTATTGGCATTGAGCTCAGCTGAAATTTCCTGCTGTACCGCCATGATCTCCTCGGCACGTTGCTTCTTCACTTCTTCCGGCACATCATCCTCCAGATTGTAGGCATGGGTGTTTTCCTCATGGCTGTAGGTGAAACACCCCAGGCGTTCGAAGCGCATTTCACGAACCCAGTTTTTCAGCGTTTCAAAATCTTCCTCCGTCTCTCCCGGGTAACCCACGATCAGGGTGGTGCGGATTACGATACCCGGCACTTTTTCGCGCATCAGGTTAAGCACCCGGTTGGTCCTGGCCATGGTGGTGCCCCTGCGCATTGATTTCAATACAGGATCAGCAATGTGTTGTAACGGGATGTCAATGTAGTTACAAACTTTCGGCTCCTCGCGGATCACATCCAATACATCTTCCGGGAAACCGGTAGGAAAGAGATAATGCAGACGGATCCACTCAATACCTTCCACTTTTACCAACTCCCGAAGCAGATCGGCCAAAGCTCTTTTTTTGTAAAGATCGAGGCCATAATACGTGAGATCCTGTGCTATAAGAATGAGTTCCTTCACTCCCTTGGCAGCGAGTTTACGGCTTTCTGTCACAAGGTCTTCAATAGGTGTGGAACGGTGGCCTCCCCGCATTAAAGGAATGGCGCAAAACGAGCAGGGCCGGTCGCAAC
>CAZNMG010000473.1:0-3604 GCA_964574075.1 uncultured Owenweeksia sp. | reverse complement strand
TCTTCTAGAGGTGGGCACCGGTTTTCATCCTGAGCTCAGTGGGCGTGATAACATTTATCTCAATGGCTCTATCCTCGGTATGTCGCGTCATGAAATCCGCAGCCGCTTTGATGAAATTGTGTCTTTTTCAGGCATCGGCCGGTTTATAGACACCCCCGTAAAACACTACAGCAGCGGAATGTATGTTCGTCTGGCATTTTCGGTAGCGGCCAATCTCACTCCTGATATTTTACTGGTGGATGAGGTATTGGCGGTTGGAGATGCCGCCTTTCAGAGGAAATGTCTTCAGCGAATGGACAAAGCCAGGCGCGAGGAAGGGCGAACTGTACTTTTTGTAAGTCATAACATGAGCACCATCAGGCAGCTGTGCGATAAAGTGGTGTGGCTGCGCGAGGGGCAGTTGCACAAGCAGGGCGACCCGGAAGAAGTTACCAATCTTTACCTTCAGGAACTTCAGGAAATTTCGCAGCAAGTTGCCATATCTGAACGCCAGGACCGGGCCGGGACCGGTGAAGTTTTAATAAATTCCATCAGCTGGGAAAGTGGTGAAACCATCCTTACCAGCGGTAAACCGGCCAGCCTGCACATCACTTTTGATTCGGAGCAACTCACCACCATTCCGGGCCTCAATTTCCGGATGCACATCTTCAAGGAAAATGGGGAATACCTCACCACTCTCAGTAATGAACTGGTAGGTGAGGGCCTGATCAATGCTGCCGCCCGTGGTGAAGCCATTTGTTCTTTTGAAAAACTTCCCCTCTTACCCGGTACCTACTACATCACCTCCAATCTTTTTGTGAATAGCGTAAAAAGCGACAAGGTAGAGCAGGCCCTTACATTTCAGGTGCACCCTGGAGATTTTCACAACGCGGGAGCTGTAAAGAACCGCGACAGGCAAGGCGTTGCATTGGAGCAAAACTGGAGGCTCGGTTCCTAGGATTTTTTTAATCGCAATGCAAGCTTTCGCAATGCAAGGCCCGGCACTTCTTTTAGTTGCTGATCAAGGCGGGCATTGGCCAGGTGGTATAATTTAAGATCCTGGGCATTTCTTTCAAGGATCGCCCCCTCATACTTTTCGCGAAGCTCCTTTTTCAGACTTTCATCCTGCGCGGTGTTCAACTCTTTCTGAGGAATATTGCTGAACTGCATAAACTGCCTGAGCGAAAGTAACGACTCTTGATACCGGTTGGTTACACCAAGCCAATCCAGCTTTTCTAAGTTTTTCCGTGCCTCTTCAAATAGCAGTTCCTGGTTTTGAAGGCCCGCCTCCTGTTGTTTCATACCAGCCATAAACTGACACTGCCAATTTTGCCCATGGTATGAATCGAGGAATGCTTCGAAACCTCCGGCTCTTTCAGCAGCCGGACGTGAATCGTGCTCCTGATTATTGAGGAAGTGCAGATAGTGCGAAATAGTGCGGGGCAGCGGATGCCTGAAAAAACTCAGTAGGTGATACCCCTCCGGGCTACCGGCATTTTTAAGCTGCTGAAAATCAATGTGCCCAAAAATCATTTGCTTCTTTTCCCCCAGGGCCTTTTCGAGCTGCCTCCCGATCTCTCCCTTCTCATAGCACAATGCTACTTCACTGGCGTTGTAATTTTTCACAAACACCTCACGTAGCGAGGTACCTGCCGTTTTAGGTATGTGTAAGAATATTATTTTCCTTTGAGCCATAATTCGTCCAAATGTCTCTAAAAAATCCTGTTATAATTATTGGCATGCACCGCAGCGGCACCTCGCTGGTGGCTAAAGTATTGGAAAAGAGCGGCATTTTTATGGGCGTTTTAAAAGATCACAATTATGAAGCCATCCACTTCCTGAGCCTAAACCAGCAAACTCTTTGGGCTGCCGGGGGTAGCTGGCTGGAGCCCGTGGTGCCTGACCCCATTTATTGGAAGACGATGCCCGCAAAGGCCCTGTATGACGAGCATTTTAAACTCAACACCCGCTGGCAAAAATTACGTTACCACTGGATAAGCCAATCCTGGGGTTGGAAGGACCCCCGCAATACCTTCACACTACCGATGTGGCTATCACTTTTCCCAAAGGCAAAGGTGATCCATGTTATGCGCGATCGCGAAGAAGTAAGCCGCAGCCTTATGACCCGCAACCGAAAAAAAGGGGAGGTTTTCGACAGCAGGCTCAATGATCCGGAGTTCAACCTGGCCCTTGTAGATGCCTACCATCGTCAGGGAAGATCCTATCAACCAATATTAGGGGACAGATACCATGAAATTGAGTATAATCGCATCATTGGATTGGAAGGAAAAACCATCAAGGGCCTCGAAGAATTTACCGGACGCAAGCTGGCTCCGGGTTTCAAACACTTTGTAAGGCATTGATCAAATACTCTTCCTAACTTATTGCCATTAAATTTTACCATGCCCAAAGTTTCGGTGATCATTCCCAACTATAACCATGCTTCCTACCTGCCCCAGCGTATAGAAAGTGTGTTGAACCAAACCTATGGGGACTTTGAATTGCTGATCCTCGATGATGCCTCTACTGACAGCAGTCGGGAAGTGATTGAAAAGTATGCAGGCAACAATAGTGAGATCACCACCATCTTTAATACCACTAACAGCGGAAGCCCCTTTGCCCAATGGAACAAAGGTGTGGAAAAGGCCAGTGGTGAATACCTGTGGCTGGCCGAAAGCGATGATTTTTGCGAACCTAACTTCCTGGAGGAGCTGGTACCGCTTCTTGACCAAAACCCGCAGGTGGGAATTGCCTATTGCCAGACCTACCTGGTGGACGAAAGCGATTCCGTTCTCAACAGCTATCAAAAAAACCTGGAGTTTATTTACAAGACCAAAGCGTGGAGGAAGAACTTTATAAAACCCGGAGCGGAAGTTTGCCGGGATTGGCTGGTCTTTCACAATCCTATTCCGAATGCGAGCGGAGCACTTATGCGTAAAAGCACCTATTTAAATGTTGGAAAAGCTGATCCTACAATGAAGCTCAATGGCGACTGGTTCCTTTATGCAAAGATTCTGGCGCAATCCGACCTCGCCTTTACCGCTCAACACCTAAACTATTTCAGGGTGCATCCCCACACCCAGCGCGAAAGAGCCCGCGCCACTCCTCTGGTTTATGATGAAATGATCCGCATTAATGCCTTTATACGCGAGCATATACCCGGCAGTGAAGCCAATGCCGACAAATCGCTGGGAAAAATTGCCAACTGGTGGAAGGGAAGTTTATACTATCAGAAATGGACGCTTCAGAACATCAGGGATGATATCCGATTATATAATTTCTTTAAAAAGTACAAGAGCGGATTCCTCACCCAAACCTTTTACGCGCTAACAGTAGAAACCACACGAACCGTACTTTTTAAGACAGGCTTGCTGAAGCCGGCTAAAAAAATCCGTCATAAATTGTTTCCCGGCAAATATTTTGAATATTGAAAACAGAATTTTCTATTATTATTCCTGTATACAATGCAGCTGAAACCCTGCAGGAGACGCTGGCTACAGTTCGCGCACAAACCTACCCGTACTTTGAGGTGGTGATCGTAAATGATGGCAGCAGCGATAAAAGCCTTTCGATAATAGAAGAATGGAAAGAACAGCTTCCCCAGAAGGTAACGGTGATAACGCAG
>CAZNMG010000472.1:0-2588 GCA_964574075.1 uncultured Owenweeksia sp. | reverse complement strand
ACAGTATCATGAAATCGGTGCTGGAGCTGGAGCCGGGGAGCACCTTCAAGCTTTTTTATGGAAATCAGACAGGCAAAACCGTCATTTTCAGAGATAAGATTGACGGATTGAAAAACAAATACATGAACCGCCTGGAGGTGCATCATGTGCTAAGCCGCGAAGATCAGGGCAGTGACTTTCTCAGGGGGAGAATTGATGAAGCCAAGTGTATTTCCTTCTCCGAACGCTTTTTTGATGTTGCAGATACAGACGCATTCTACATCTGTGGCCCCGAATCCATGATCAACTGCGTGAGTGACAGCCTTGGTAAACTCGGGGTCTCCAAAGATCGGGTTCATTATGAGCTTTTTACATCACCTTCGCAATCGATTGCCCATAAAACCAAAGTGAGCTCCGATAAGAAAAAGGAGCAGATAAAAAGTTCGGTGACTATTATCCTGGATGGTGAAGAAACACATTTCGATATCACTTCTGACGGTGACGCCATCCTCGATGCCGCCCTTGATGCCGGGGCCGATGTTCCCTATGCCTGCAAAGGGGCTGTGTGCTGCACCTGCCGGGCCAAGGTATTGGAAGGCTCGGTGGAAATGGAAATGAACTATGCCCTCGAAGATGACGAGGTGGAAGAAGGGTTTATCCTTACCTGCCAGAGTCATCCCACCAGCGAAAAGGTGGTAGTGAGCTATGATGAGTAATTAATTTCCTGGCTTATAAAGCATATCCACATGCATGATACCGACATCGGGATAAGGCTCTGATATAGTTTTGAATCCAAAGCCAGCATAAAATTCCTCCAGGTATATCTGCGCCTGTATTTTAACAGGTTCTGCGGGAAACAAGCTTCTGACTTTCGCTAAGGCCACTTTAAAAATCTCCCTTCCGTAACCCTTCTCCCTGAAGGTCTTTTTTACAACTACCCGCCCAATTGAAGATTCCTCATACACAGTATTGGGTGGAAGTACCCGGGCATAAGCTATGAGCTCATCGTTTTGAAAACCCATAATATGACGCGCCTCCGGGTCGTAATCATCAATTTCGGGGTACGCACAATGCTGCTCCACTACAAATACATCCGTACGCAATGCCAACAGTTTGTACAACTGGTGCAGGGTGAGTTCATCAAATGATTTTATCCGTAACTCCATCCTGTAAAAGTAAAAACCCCCGGGCTTAGCCACAGGGGTTTATTGGAGATATAGATTGGGAAAAAAAGAGTCTAAAAAGTAAAACCAAAATTAAGTGAGGCCACCTGATAGTCAGGTCCTTTGCCCTCCTGGAATAAAGGATTGAGATCATATTTGGCGGTGATCTTAAAGGATTCCCATCCTAACTGGGCCATTACGCCATAGCGAAACTGGTTAGTGAAAAAAGAACTTTTGATCTTTTCCTCTGCATCCTCAAAGAGGTCACTGCTGTACTCTAACTCGGTTTTGGCGTTTATCCGCACACCGGCATAACCACCAACTCCAAGCGTAAAGGACTCATCCATTTCCCCGGCCTCGCTAAAGTCGAGCTGTAGCATAAGCGGCACATTAAAATAGGCGATATGATATTTGCTTTTGGAAATACTTCGGGTACTGTCGTTTATTATGGACACACTATCCGAATACTTCTGAAGAAGGTTACTGCCCATCAGGCGGAAGTTGTGCCAGCTAAATTCTCCTCCCCACTTAAAATAGAGCTTGCTGTAGGGAGAACCAATCCGGGTTTTGCCTCCAAGACCCAGTTCAAAGGCTGTCGATTTCCAAAACCGTAGCTCATCATTTCCTTCCGTAATGAAGTCCTGTCCATTGAGCAGGGGCTGGTTAAAACCCAGGTGAATGTCGAAGTAGGTTTCGGTACGGTCTATATTGTCAATATCATCGTCATCCTCCTCATCGTGCTCCATTTCCTTTTCGTTCTCAAAACGAAGAGCAAAGGGTTCCTCGCCATCGGCACCTCTTCTTATGGTAATTCCGTCTTCGTTGATGATAATCCTCCGGTCGTTTTCAGCGTGCGGGGCGTGTGGCGGTGTCACCCCGGGCACGGGGGGCAAAGGGGGTAATGGCGGCATTTTAAAGTTCCCGTTTTCGGCATTGGACTCCATTTCGGCTTCCCAGGCTTCCATTTTGGCTTCGTACTCCTGTTCCCAAACCTCCATTCGGGCCTCGTATGATTCGCCCCAGGCTTCCATCAATTCACCAATCACCTCCATACTTTCCTCAGTACGCTCGTGGATCAGCTCCCGCATGTCCTCAGCCTCCTCCTCGGTGATTTCACCATTTGCAAGCTGTTTTTCCACCTGGGCCAGCAACTCGCTTTGCTGTTGCATAATTTTTGCCGAGCGGGTACTTACTTCGCGGATGATATTATTAAGATCGACTTCCGAGAGGTCGTCCATATTCTCCGCTTCGATGGTCACTTTGTTGCCATCGATCACAATTTCCACCGATTCGCTTTTCTTTTCCTTTTCGGTGGGCTGTCCTACCGCAACTCCGCAGCTGAGCAGCATCCCCAGTAAAATTCCTGTCTTTTTCATTTTTACGTTTTGTTTTGTTTTTTAGTTTCTGCTACTCTTCTTTATCCTCGGGTTCGGCTGGAGGTGCCGG
>CAZNMG010000471.1:0-3876 GCA_964574075.1 uncultured Owenweeksia sp. | reverse complement strand
TATGGCAAATGACGCACATATAGCCCATGCAGAGGTATTTCAGAAAATTCAGTATAGCCAATGCTGGGAAGATCCGTTGCTTCACAAATATGCCTTTCAGCTCAAGCCAGGTCAGAACGTGCTGGCTATTGCCTCGGCCGGGGACAATGTCTTTGCCCACCTGCTTGATGATCCCGGGAAAGTGATAGCTGTGGACTTTAATGCCACCCAAATTGCATTGGTGCAGCTCAAGATGGCAGCTATACGCAACCTTGATTGGAGAACCTGCATTGAATTTTTAGGGGAGCGGCCCATGACACAGCGCTGGGAACTTTACCAGCAAATACGGCCGGACCTGGACGCGGTTTATCAAAAATTCTGGGACGGGCAACGGCTGTTGATTGAAGAAGGCGTTATACATGTGGGAAAGTTTGAGCGATACTTTCAGACTTTTAGGCGGTACGTGCTACCATTGGCACATTCCAGAAGAACCTGCTTCGAAGTGTTTGAAAAAAAGACCTTGGAGGAGCAACGAAGTTTTTACCATAAGCGCTGGCTCAACTGGCGGGGAAAGCTGCTTTTCGGCATCTTTTTTAATGAATACTTTATGAGCAAACTGGGGCGCTCCAAAGAACAGTTTGCCCAAGTAGAAGCCAAAAATATCAGCAAGCAATTCCTGGAACGAAGCGAGCTGGCCTTTTGTGAATTATCAACCGCTAAGAACGTTTTCCTACAGTATATCCTGCTCAACTATCACCCTCACCTGGAGCACCTCCACCCTTATCTACAGGAGCAGAATTTTGAAACTATCAAAAACCGGGTGCACCGGATAGACCTCCGTCAGGGGAGTGTGGGCGGTGTACTATCCGATCTGGAGCCGGATTCTATCCATGCCTGGAATTTGTCTGACATTTTTGAGTATATGGATGATGCCACTTTCCGTGAACTCGGGGAGGATATGCACCGTGCAGCTGCGGCCGATGCGGTATTCAGCTACTGGAATTTTTTAGTGCCCAGAAGGCTTTCCGACACACTTCCCCATCTTTATGAATACGATAAACCCTTGTCACAAAAGCTTTGGATGCAGGACCAAGCCTTTGTGTATGGCGATTATGTGGTGGATTATGCAAAATGAAAACCCCGCACAGCTTTCGCCATGCGGGGTTTGTGTTTACTTGTTTGAGTTTTGTTTCTAGCCGTTGGCCAGTGCTTCAGCACCGCCAACAATCTCAAGGATTTCATTGGTAATGGCCGCCTGACGTGCTTTGTTATAATCGATCTTAAGGGTGCGGATCATATCAGTAGCATTATCAGTAGCCTTGTGCATGGCAGTCATACGCGCGCCATGTTCAGCTGCCACACTATCGAGAAGCGCCTTATAAAGCTGGGTTTTCAGCGAAAGGGGAATAAGATCATATAAGATCTCTTCCTTGGATGGCTCGTAAATGTAATCCGTCATAGCCCCTTGCTCACCCTTCTTTTTCTCGGGCTCGCTTACCGGCAGCAGTTGCTCCACTTGTACACGCTGCACAGCAGCATTTACAAACTGGTTATAGATAAGTACGACACGGTCATATTCGCCTTCCGCGAATTTATCCATCAAGGTTTGTGCAATCTCCGAAACCGGCTCAAAGTGAAGATCATCATAGATGCTGTTGTGCTGCCCGATGATCTTGCGGTCACGCCTGTGCAAAAGGTCAAATACCTTTTTGCCGATGGCCAGCACATCGTACTGTACCTCCTTGTTTTCGTTGACAAGGCCCATGGCCTTTTTCATCACATTGGCGTTGAAGGCACCCGCCAACCCACGGTTGGAGGAGATCGTCACCAGGAGTACATTTTCATCCTTCTCAGCCTTTCGTGAAAAGACATTCTCACTGGCATCAAGGGTGGAGCTCACATTTACCAGGATGTCTTCCAGCTTACGGGCATATGGGCGCATCTGCGTAATGGCATCCTGTGCCCTTTTCAGCTTGGCCGCAGATACCATCTTCATCGCAGAAGTGATCTGCATGGTGGATGATACCGAGGTGATCCTGTTGCGTAAATCCTTTAAGTTAGCCATTTTCTTTAATTGGGAGTTTGGAGGAGAGAGTCAGGAATTCATCTTTCCAAACTCCCTACTCCCTAGTCCATACTAATAATTACCGGCAATATCCTTCGCTACCTTGGTCAGTGTATCGGTAATCTCATCGGTAAGTTTACCGGCTTTCAGTTGTTCCAACACATCTTTATGCTTGCTCTCCAGGTACTGAAGGTATTCGGCTTCAAAATCCTTTACCTTTTCCACAGGAACTTTATTGATGAGGCCTTTTGTACCCGCATAGATGATGGCAACCTGCTTCTCTACAGGCACGGGGCTGTTTACACCCTGCTTCAGTATTTCCACGTTGCGCTTACCTTTATTGATAACGGCCATGGTGGCGGCATCGAGGTCAGAGCCAAATTTGGCAAAGGCTTCAAGTTCGCGATACTGTGCCTGGTCAAGCTTTAATGTACCGGCTACCTTCTTCATCGACTTGATCTGGGCATTACCACCCACACGTGATACAGAGATACCAACGTTGATGGCAGGACGTACACCGGAGTTGAAAAGATCGGACTCCAGGAAGATCTGACCATCGGTAATGGAGATCACGTTTGTAGGAATATAGGCAGAAACGTCTCCGGCCTGGGTTTCGATAATGGGAAGGGCGGTAAGCGAGCCCCCACCTTTTACCATTCCCTGGATTGACTCAGGAAGATCGTTCATGTTTTTGGCCACTTTGTCATCGGAAATGATCTTGGCGGCACGCTCCAATAAGCGGCTGTGCAGGTAAAATACATCTCCGGGGTAGGCCTCACGACCCGGAGGGCGTCTCAAGAGCAGGGATACCTCCCGGTAAGCCACAGCCTGCTTGGAAAGGTCATCATACACGATAAGTGCGGGGCGGCCTGTATCGCGGAAAAACTCACCAATGGCAGCACCGGCAAAGGGGGCGTAAAACTGCATCGGAGCAGGGTCTGCAGCATTTGAAGCCACAATAACCGTGTAGTCCATGGCGCCTTTTTCCTCAAGGGTTTTGGCGATCTGGGCCACTGTAGAACCCTTCTGGCCAATAGCTACATAAATGCAGAATACAGGCTCTCCGCGGTCGTAAAATTCTTTTTGGTTAATGATGGTATCGAGGGCCACCACAGTTTTACCAGTCTGGCGGTCGCCAATGATCAGTTCCCGTTGGCCACGGCCTACAGGGATCATCGAGTCGATAGCCTTGATACCTGTTTGCAACGGTTCGTTTACCGGCTGCCGGAAAATTACACCTGGCGCTTTACGCTCGAGGGGCATTTCATACAGATCGCCTTCAATGGGTCCTTTACCATCTATGGGATTGCCAAGGGTGTCAACCACGCGGCCCAGCATTCCTTCACCCACCTTGATAGAAGCAATACGATTAGTACGTTTTACGGTGCTTCCTTCCTTAATATCTTCGGAAGGGCCGAGCAATACGATACCTACGTTATCTTCCTCCAGGTTTAGTACGATGCCTCTAAGACCGCTTTCAAATTCAACCAATTCACCGGCCTGAACCTGGCTCAGTCCATAAGCGCGGGCGATACCGTCACCTACCTGCAGTACGGATCCTACTTCTTCAAGGTCAGTTTCGGATTTAAATCCGGCAAGTTGCTGTCTTAATATTGCTGATACTTCAGCGGGTTTAACTTCTGCCATTTTTATTAGCCTTTATCAATATTTTTTTAAAAATCGGGTACAAATTCATTCTTCTCAAACTTCCTACGCAGCTGCTCCAGTTGGGTGGCAATGCTACCGTTGTACTGGCGGTCGCCCACCCGCACCTTCATTCCTCCGATGAGGGAAGAATCCACCTTTTCGGTGATCTCTATTTTATTGCTGGT
>CAZNMG010000470.1:0-3546 GCA_964574075.1 uncultured Owenweeksia sp. | reverse complement strand
GGCGAAGGGTTATTATTTTGTATCATTAAAGGTCAACGATCTCCAGGTACATTATCAAAAAATGATACGGGCTTAATTGAGGTGGATGGCAAAGGGATTATTTTGATACCCGTGCTCTCCCGTTTGGCTTCGGTACAGATTCCACCTGATGGGTAGTGTAGAGTATTTTTAGCGTCAGGTGTAAAATCTTTTGAGTAGAGGGTATTATATTAGTCTTCCGAATACTCATAAATAATGCTGCGCTATTTCCTTACAATTACCATTAGCCTGGTTGGTCTGTGGGCCTCTGGCCAGGATTTGATTGTAACAAGGCAGGGAGACTCCGTTCAGTGCGAAATAACCAGGTTTACTGACGAATTTATCTACTTTCATTATCTAAAAGATGGCAAGGCTGTCCAAACCCTTATTGCACGCAGTAGCGTAGTCTATTTCAAATACGACTATTATGGGGATGGGTATGCCTTAACCGACAACCCAGAAGGCGAAAAGCAAACGGGAAGATCAAAGGATTACCAGGCTTTTCAGCTGAGTTTTGGGGGCGGCCTATACTACCGTCTCGGTAAAACACTCCCAGGGCTACCACCAGATCTACGGGCATTTATTGAAGGCGCCCGTAGTGGAATCCACCTTTCAGCGGATGCCCGGTATTTTTTTACTGAAACTTTTGGGGCAGGGTTTATATATAGAGGCGGATTTTATTCTAACGAAGGCTATGTTACCGTTAGGGATGAAAACAACGTTCCCGTAAAGGCACTGACCACCACAAATGTGAAAATTAATTTTTACGGACCAAGCCTCGTAAGTCGACTTTTAATTCCCGGAGCACAGAGCCATTTTGAATTTGGCTTTGGCATAGGCTATGGCAGCATTTCTGATTTTAGCACTGTCCAGTCGCGCTACGTGCACAGCACGGGTTCAAACGTGGCCTTTGCTTATCATGCCGGGTACTATGCCCGCATCAAAGAAAAGGTTGCCCTGGGGCTCCAACTCAACTTCATTAGAGGAAGGGTAACTACCCTCACTATTAATGATGGGTTCAGTATTACCCGGGTAAAATTACCGGAAGATTGGCACGAGAGCCTTGCACAGGCAGGGGGCAGTGTCCAGTTGTTAATCTCTCTGTAGAAAACAAAAAACCCCCGCCTTAAAGCGAGGGTTCCTGTACTGGTTCAGAGGGTTAACTATGCCTGAGCGGCATCAGCCGCGTTCTGAGTGTTGTTGTTTCTTTGCTCCATAGCCTGCTTCAGGTTATCCTTCATCTGGCTAAGATCACTTCTGATGCTTTCCTGCTCATTCATGATCTCCTCTTGCTGTTGATTGATCTGTTCAACCTGAGCTTTCACATCTTCCTCAGTCATTTCGCCTTTGTCATGCTCAGCTTCAAAGCTTTCAAAATCAACAATCATGGTATTGATTTTTTCCAAAGAAGCTTTGCGCTCATTCAGTCTAATCTCCATTTCGGCCAATGACACCATTTCGGTACTGTCAACGGTGGCGGTATCAGTGCTACCGGCCATCATTTCCTCGCGCATAGTCATCACCATCTGGAGAGAATCCATCAGGTTACTGTTCATCATCTGAATGCTGTCAGTTTGCGAAGTCATATCCGCGTAAGCAGTTTCAGTTTCGGAGGGGCCAGACTGGCAACTCCAGGCAAGGGCAACTGTACTAAGGGCAATTGATAAAAATCTAAACGTTTTCATTTTTTCTTTTTTTTAGGATCTGATAATTGTATTGATATCAGGCCGCGAAACTCATTAAAAAAACACCACCTCCTCCATTTAGTTGAAAATTTTTTTATCCTGATTATCAAATAGTTGGAACAGGCCTGGGTCACTGGAATAAATCACTAGCCAATTTTTTGGACCAGAAAAATGGATTAAGCCTGAAAATGGTTTAAAAGTATCTCTTACTCACTGATTTCCTGAACTATACCCCCAGTCGGTATTCCACCAGCTTCTTTACCCGTTGATAAAACTTTTTAGGACTCCAGGTGTGCCATTCCATTTCATTCAATTCTCCTCCATCCATTAGATAATGGTCGAGGTGATACTGATGAATTTCCTCCCTAATGTGCTGTCTGAAATTTACCAGGGCTATCCATCCGTCTTCCACCTCTTCAAACCATTCCTCGTAATAATCAGGATCACCTGCATGAAAATTCAACAGATTATCACCCAGCAGGATGAACTGGTTTACACCTTCTGCCATTATGGGTTCGAGCACATCGCGCTTCAGATACATGATATCGTTGTGCAGCACGTCATTCCACTCCCCCATAAATTCAATAATGGTAAAGCCTTTTTCATAGTCAGTATAGAGTTGCTTCACATATAGGGTTTCGGCTCCAAAATAATCCCATTGAGGATGAATGAGGTGGTCGTATATCTTATCGGTAAAGTAAACTTCACTGTTTTCATAGCCAAAGAAGGGTGAGCGTTCATCCTCGTTGGCCAGGTAAAGGTGGCGCCACAAAAAGTGAGGTTCAATGTTGTGCATGGTTTAGGTAAGCTCTGTTTTGACTTAAGTTACCTACTCTTTAACTTGTTCAGCAAAAAAGGAGAGAATGGGATACATAGGAGATTGGCAAAACCTGTACGGTAATAGGGAACGACTCAGGGAAAATATTGCCCGTAAAGGAAAGGTAGGGGGTAATAATCAAAAAGGAAAGTATTCCCTCTCCGCTGCTTCGGCCAGGCGGCAACGAATAGGTCTGGTGGAACTCCAACAAATAACCTGCTTCGAACAAGACTAATTTATTGACATTAATCATCGTAATGGTAATGCTCCTTTACTTTGCAGTATGAAGATCCTTATCACCGGTGGAACCGGGCTAATTGGTACTGAAATTTCAACCCAACTGATTAAAAAAGGGCATAAGGTGGTTTACCTCACCCGCCAACCTGATAAAAATTCCTTTAACATACCCGAATACAAATGGGATCCCGAGACTGGTTTTATCGATAAATCCGCATTGGAGGGTGTTGATGCCATAATAAACCTGGCGGGCGCCTCCCTCAATAATAGGTGGACCCCCTGGTATAAGCACATCATTCTGAGAAGCCGCGTGGATTCAACAAGACTGCTCTTTACCACCCTCGAAAAGGGTAACTACCCTGTCCATACTCTGCTCTCCATTTCTGCGGTAGGCTATTATCCACACGACTACGACAAGATCTTTACGGAAGACGACCCTCCCGGAACGGATTTCCTCTCCACGGTTTGTCAGAAGTGGGAGCGTGAGGCGCAAAATTTTACAAATCTTGGCATCCGGGTGATCCGCTGCCGCACCGGGGTAGTGTTGTCGGGTAAGGATGGCGCACTGGCTGAAATTGCCAAGCCTGCAAGGTGGAATTTAGGAGCCCCCCTTGGCAACGGCCGGCAATGGATGGCCTGGATTCACATCAGAGATGTGGCCGGCAGTTTTATACATGCTCTCGAAAATTCTCAAATCGCGGGTGTCTACAATGTAGTGGGGGCCTATAATGTGACAAATGCCGATTTTTCCCGGGAGGTTTCAAGGGCATTGAGGAAAAAGTTTTTTAT
>CAZNMG010000469.1:0-9235 GCA_964574075.1 uncultured Owenweeksia sp. | reverse complement strand
CGCCCAGTCCCCTGTCTGGTCATCAGATCCTCTTTAGCGATCTGCATGCCCAAATGATCAGAAGCGGGAAGCTTAAAAAAGGATGCCGCATATGGCAAGCCCCTTTTGACGTGTATCTTGTTCACCCGGGCCAGGACTGGAAAGAGACCAGAAATATTGTGGAGCCCGACCTTTTTATAGTTTGCGATCCAGCAAAGATCCACAGGCGCGGCTGTATAGGGTCGCCCGATTTTGTAGTGGAAATACTTTCCCCGGGCACCCGAAAGAAAGATGCTACCCTAAAATTGGAACTTTACGAAGAATATGGCGTGCGGGAATACTGGATGATCTCCGTTTCTGAGAGGATGATCATTGTAAATCTCTTAGACAAAAACGGACGGTACGAAACCCAACAACCGGTGGTGGAAGGGCAAATGCTATCGCCCCGCGACTTTCCTGAAATCAGGATCGACCTCACGGTGCTTTTTCAAGACCTTCCTGAAGAGGATTAATACCCCACCGGCCTATCACCCTATTTTTTCAGGATGCTGATAATCTGATCGGCCAGTTCCTCCCCGATTCTATCCTGCGCCTCTAATGTGGCGGCACCGATGTGCGGAGAAAGCGAAGTGTACGGACTCATAAGCACCTTCATGGATGGTGTGGGCTCGTTTACGAAAACATCCAGCGCAGCATACCGAAGCTTACCGCTCTCCAGGGCATCAAGCAATGCTTCTTCATCCACAACACCTCCGCGGGACGTATTTACGAGGCCTGCATTGTCCTTCATCTTTTCGATCTCCTTTTTCCCTATCACAGTTTGACCGGCCCCTGAAATATGAATAGAAACAAAATCGGATTTGCCCAATAATTCATTCAGGGAAACAGGAGTCACATTAATGCTCAGTTTCTGACCATCAGCAAAGGGAATATCCAGATCCACAGTTTCGGGGGAGTGATCGTTTACCACGATGTGCATACCCAGGCCGTAGGCGATACGCGCTACTTCACGGCCAATTCGGCCAAAGCCAATGATACCAATAGTCTTACCTTTCAACTCAGTACCGGCCGAGTAATTATTTTTAAGATCCTTAAAGCGGGTATCTCCCTCAAGAGGCATTTTTTGGTTGGAATCAAAAAGGTACCGTACCATTCCAAAGAGGTGGGCAAACACCAATTCAGCAACTGAACGTGAGCTGGCGGCCGGGGTATTGATCACTTCTATGCCTTTTTCGCGGGCATATTCCACATCAATATTATCCATTCCCACACCACCGCGGCCAATAAGCTTAAGGCGGCCATTCACAGCATCAATAAGTTCCTTGCGCACCTTGGTAGCACTGCGCACCAGTATGGCAACAACCTCATTATCCTTAATATATTCCGGCAACTGATCCTGTGCCACCTTGGTTTCGTCTACTGTGAATCCGGCCTGTTCCAGCCTTATTTTACCAGATTCGGAAATGCCATCATTAGCGAGTATCTTCATTTCTTTTATATAATTTTTTACCAGTTCCCGAATGGGAGGTGGTTTTAGTATTAGCCCTTTGTTCTTTCAAATTCCTTCATCACGTCAGCCAGGGTTTTTACACTTTCGAGCGAAAGCGCATTGTACATACTGGCCCTGTAACCTCCCACACTTCGGTGCCCGTTTATGCCGCTGATACCGGCCTGCTTCCATAGCCTGTCAAATTCCTCGGTGGGAGCTCCATCCACCGGAAGAAAACAGGCATTCATATTGGAGCGGTCTTCCTTTGCAGCTGTACCATTAAAAAGGCTGTTGCGGTCGATCTCATTGTAGAGCACCTCCGCCTTTTGATTATTCACCTGCTCTATGTAATCAACACCACCATTTTCCTTAAGCCATTGCATGGTAAGCATCGAAACGTAAACTGCAAAGACCGGGGGGGTGTTAAACATCGACTCCTTTTCAATGTGTACACGATAATCAAGGTATGCAGGTATATCCCGACCGGTTTTTCCTAATAACTCATCTTTAACAATAACCAAAGTTGCCCCAGCGGGCCCCATGTTCTTCTGAGCCCCGGCATAAATAAGATCAAAATCCTCCACATTTACCCTGCGGCTGAGGATATCTGATGACATGTCACAAACCAGGGGTGCTTTAGACCTGGGGAAATCCTTCATCTGTGTACCGTAAATAGTATTGTTGGAAGTGCAGTGAAAGTAATCGACATTCTCGGGTATTGCATAATCCTTTGGAATGTAGTTGTAGTTACTCTCTTTGGAACTTGCCACCACCTTTACATCGCCAATGCGCTGCCCTTCTTTAATGGCTTTGCTGGCCCAGGTACCTGTATCGGTGTAAGCAGCGGTGCCACCATCTTTTTTCATAAGATTATAAGGGACCATCACAAACTGAAGGCTGGCACCACCCTGGACAAACATTACCGAATATCCGCTGGGTACCTTCAGCAACTCCCTCACCAGCGCATGTGCCTGGTCCATCACTGCCACAAAGTTTTTGCTGCGGTGACTGATCTCTATCAGGGAAAGGTTGAGATCATCAAAATTGAGGATTGCCTCGGAAGCTTTGCGCAGTACTTCATTGGGCAGCACGCATGGCCCGGCCGAGAAATTATGTACTTTCATGGATAGTTGGAATTTCGGTCAAAATTAACAAAATCGTGTAGGCAGATTACTTATGAGACGGTTAATTCAACGCAAAGTTCAGAAAGCCCTAAAGCATTTTTTAGCAATGTACCGATTGCCTAAGGTTGCCTCTGTATATCAGGTGGTGAGCTGTTTCGCCCGGGGGGTAAATCAACAGGCTTGTCCGGAGGAACAATGGGCACTTCCTGCCGGGTATTGAATTTCACTTCTTTGGTCAGGCTCCACCAGTCGTCATCCCACACTAAGCCATCGTAACTCATATCGGGCCCGTACATCTGGTAAACCCCCTTGAGTTTGGCGTCAGGTGGGGCAAGGTGGTCCATTATGATCATCTCCTCATCTTCGTTCCACCTCACTGAAGCCGCGTAATCTGCGTTGTAGGAAAGGATGAGCCGCATGGGTGGTTTGCGAAGGGTGCGATCCATAAATTCGTCAATCTTAAAAATGCGGGCTCCAAAACGGGGCCTGCCTCTTTGGTCAATCTCCACCACATCAACGATCTTTTGGTTAAGGGTGCTTCCCGGGGCAAAGCCGAGCAATGTGTATAATTGCTCCTTGCCTTTCTCCACGGGGATTGCTTCATAGTAAATCGCGCCATACCAGTCATCCGGCTTCAATTGCCGAAACTGGGCTTCATCAATATGCTTTCCGTTATCACTGAGCCGGGTTACCACGATGCCCTTTTTCGATTTAGCAGCTACTAAGCCAAAGCGTTTGTATTCGAATGAAGAATCCGGCATTTGCCAGGTGTAGATCCGTACATCCTCACCTAACTCCAGGCGCATCATATTGGTGACTTCCGCCAAGGGGTCATCAAATCCTTCCTCAGTGGCGAGATAGGGTTGAAGTGTGTTTAGGAAAAGCTCATTGGCGGCCTTGCGCTTTTCATACTCCGGATGCTCAAGGATTGTACGACCGGTGACTGCCAGCTCGCTCAGCGGATCTTTGATGTCCTGACCGGCAACCAAAAAAGGAAATAATAGGAAGATTAAAAGAATCGATCTCATACCGCTGTTTAACGGGTTTATGCTGGTGAGAGTATTTCAGGGATGCATCCAGTCCTTTTTCTCCAAAAGCTCTTCTTCCGACTCCACATGATCTTCATCAGGCACGCAGCAATCTACCGGACACACCTCTGCGCATTGCGGCTCCTCATGGAAACCCACACACTCGGTACATTTATCGGTAACAATAAAATAAACATCATAATCCACGGGTTCCTGGGGCTCATCAGCATCGTATTCACCACCCGTTTTTGGCACTACCTTCCCCTTAAGTGAGGTGCCTTCGCTAAACCGCCACTCCTGTGCCCCCTCATAAATGGCGTTATTAGGGCATTCAGGTTCACAGGCACCACAGTTAATACATTCATCCGTTATCTTAATTGCCATAAGTGATTCTTACTTTTGCGCAAATTTAATGAATAAAGAAGGCTTATGTTGGATGTGGGTGAGCGGATTTCGGCATTTGAAAAACTGGGGCGATTTATAAGTCAGTATGAAGAAGATCGCAATGACAGTGATCTTGCCAAACTCAATAAATACTTCCTCGGAGAGTTTCGTGAGGCTATTACCCAGGCCGGTATTTTCAATAACTGGTTTACCATTGAAAATGTACATCATGCCCTCCAGCAATGGAGTGTGGCGCTGAAGCGTGAATCGCTGGAAGAATGGGTGAATGGCTATTCCATAGATCATTTTAACAATGCAGGCGAAAAAACCGTAGCTCTCATTATGGCCGGCAACCTTCCACTCGTGGGCTTTCATGATTTTCTTTCGGTATTGATGAGCGGCCATAAAGTTCTTACCAAGCCTTCTTCTGATGATGACAAACTCCTCCCCCTGCTGGCGCAGGTACTGGTGGCTATAGAGCCCCGTTTTGCCGAACGCATAACTTTTGCTGATGGATTTCTGAGGAATTTTGATGCCGTTATAGCCACCGGCAGCAATAACTCCGCCCGTTATTTTGAATACTACTTTGGCAAATACCCGCACATAATACGAAAAAACCGCTCCTCAGTGGCCGTTCTCAGCGGTAATGAAAACGAGGAAGAACTGGAAGAGCTGGGAGAGGATGTGTTCCGTTATTTCGGACTGGGCTGCCGCAATGTTTCCAAGGTATATCTTCCGGAAGGTTTTGATCTCAACCGGCTATTCAAGGCTTTTTTAAAGTATAAGGATGTGGTGGAGAATAAGAAATATGGCAATAACTATGATTACAACCGCGCCATATACATGATGGAGCGTCAGCCGTTTTTAGAGAACGGCTTTGTAATTATGAAAGCGGAAAAGGCCCTCCACGCCCCTGTTTCGGTTTTGCACTATGAAAATTACCGGCATCTAAATGAAGTGGAGAAAGAGCTGCAGCAAAGTGATGAACAGCTTCAATGTGTGGTGAGCAATGGGACAGTGGCGGGTGCCATCCCACTTGGGCAGGCTCAGCAACCACGCCTTTGGGATTATGCCGATAAGGTGGATACCATCCGATTTCTCCGTAGCGTTTAGTTTTATGAAGCGATTATCTTTGCCGCTTTCGATCAAATGTCAGGGCAACCCAAAATCATGAATATCAAAGCTGCCAGGGCAGTTGAGAACCTTCACATAACCGGATGAAACTCATACGCTTCCTCAAAACAAAAACTTTCTGGGCCAACATCCTGCTCATAATTCTCAGCCTTCTGCTGATATTATGGGGAGTAAATGCCTGCCTCGACAGTTACACACGCCACGGTGAAAACATAAAAGTTCCCAAACTCGACAGGCTGGCTTATGAAGAAGCCGTAGAAAAACTCGAGGAACTGGAGTTGGTGGGTGTGATTTTAGACACCTCCGAATTTGAGCCCGATTTTCCCCGGGGAAGTATCATCAACCAATACCCTGAGCCTGGTTCACTGGTGAAGGTAGGCAGGGAGATAAAACTTACCATCAACCCGCATAAGGCGCGGAAAATAGAAATGCCCCAACTTATTGAAAAGACAAAACGCAGGGCCATTTATGACCTTGAGTCCAAAGGGTTCAGAGTGGGTGAACTGACTTATGTGCCTTACCTCGGTAAGGATGTAGTGGTGGATGTAAAAGTAGAAGGCCAGTCCGTATCCGAAAAGGAGCGTTTTGACAAAGGAACTGTTGTAGATCTTGTTTTGGGCGAAGGCCTTAGCGGAACACGCATTCCTGTGCCTTACCTTCGATTCCGCACTGTTGCCGAAGCCCGCAACAAGCTTTTTGAATCTTCACTAAATCTGGGATCCGTACAATTTGATGATCCTGAAGATACGGTAGGGGCCCTGATTTATAAACAATATCCCGAGCCCAGCCTCTCCCCGGCTATTAGTCTTGGCGGTGATGTGGATGTATGGCTCACCACCGACTATACCAAAATTCCCAACGACTCGTTACAATTCATTCACTCCCCAGATTCCTTAGCGAATGACTCAATTTACCAGACGCCCTAAATTTTTGGCCGCCATGCTGCTTATTTGTGGCAGTTTGGGGGCGCAGCGCCCGCACGATGAGTTGGGAGCAGTACCGGCAAGACCTGTTCCCACTGAGGCTGCCATGAAGATTAAAAAGTCTGCAGTAACCGTTACCCTTCCTTTTTTTGATGATTTCAGCTACGATAGCCACCGCCCTGCTGATACCTTGTGGGTGGATGATCAGGTTTATATAAACCAAACCATGGGCACCTCTCCCCCCTCCATTGGAGTTGCCACTTTTGATGGGCTCGACCGGTGGGGGCTGCCATATGATATTGATAAACTTAGCCAGGATACCACTGATGTACTGACTTCCCAACCTATTGATCTGTCCAGTCCACTCGACTCGGTTTACCTTTCCTTTTTCTGGCAGGCCGGGGGTTATGGTGAGCAACCTGAGAGCAATGATGCCCTGCAGTTGCAGTTTTACAATCCCCAGAGTAATATATGGTCTGATGTCTGGAGCATATCCGGGGTGGATTCCTCAGACTTTGTGCAACAAATGGTTGCGGTGCCTGATTCTTTTTTTCAGGACAGCTTTCAGTTTCGCTTCCGCAGCTTTGGCACCCCAGCGGGGGCTTTTGACACATGGAACCTGGACTATGTACGGCTCGATGATCAGCGGACATTTGCTGACACTTTACCACCTTACGAAGATCCTGCTTTTACGCGGCCACACCCCTCGCTGTTAAAGAATTATGAATCCATTCCCTGGTTTCATTATACCTCAGCTGTAGCTGATAACTACAATGAGGATAACCTCACCTTCCATTACCAGCGAAACACCCTTGAGTCGCCACCCTTTATCCCTGCACCATATAGCCTTGATTTAGGTATTTACAGGATCACCCACAACGGAAACGTACTGGCATCCTCTAATGGAAGCGGAACATTTGATGATGGCCATGGCTACTTTGAGGAAATCGCCTATAACATTCTTCCTGCCCCATTTAAGATCCCAAACCTTCCCATGGCACAGGAATTCACTATAAACGCCTTCCAGACCTTTGACGGACTTAACACCCTCGTGGGAGCGCAGAACGACACTGTACGCAGAAATCAGGTATTCAGCAACTACTACGCCTACGATGATGGCACTGCCGAACGTGCCTACCAGGTGGGCGATAATGGAGGAGGAATTATTGTTTCACGTTACGAAATGTTAACCACAGGAAACCCGCAGACCGATTCCATAAAAGGGCTATACATCTATTTTCTTCCAGCAGAGTTTGATGCCACAGAAAATGAATTTACCATCGTAATCTATGCGGACAACAACGGGCTCCCGGGTAATCTCATTTATGAAACCGATTCGGTTTACACCCCTCAGCTTTCGCAAACAAATTTTTACATGCCTTACCCCCTGGATTCTGCCATTTTGGGAAGCGGTACGGTTTACATGGGAATACGCCAGCTGAAAAACCAACGCCTGCCTATTGGTTTCGATCGCAATAATGTGGGCCGAACCACCACTTTTTATGGAACTATCGGGCCGGGCGGCAATATCAGCAACCTCTTTGAATCCTTCCGAAAAGGAACGGTGATGATGCGCCCTTACCTCAATTACCAGCCGGCAGATCTGGGTATAGAACCTATTGCTGAAAAGGAAAAGCTTGAAGTGGATTTTTACCCAAACCCAGCGAGGGATGAGATCCACTTCGATTATGATCCTACGAAAGAATTCTCTTATTCGCTGATGGATCTTGGCGGAAAACTATTGCAGAGCGGTCCCTTGGAATCTACTATTCATTTAGAAGGATCCTTGAGCAACGGAGTCTACCTGCTTCGCATTACTGATGCCTCCGGGCAAAAGGCCCCGCTTGTTGCGAAAGTTCTTATTACCCGCTGATGAGTGACGAGGCGAACATTCAGGACGATCAGGAGAACGAGGAGCTTTTTGAACACCACCGGCTTGTGGCTGATCAGGGCCAGAACCCGCTGAGGGTTGATAAATTCCTCAACAACCTCCTCCGCAACACCTCCCGCAATAAAATACAACAGGCCTCGGCTGCAGGAAACATCCTGGTAAACGGAAAACCGGTAAAGAGCAACCACAAGGTGAAGCCCCGCGATGTAGTGCAGGTGGTACTGAGCTATCCGCCACGGGAAATTGAATTGATCCCCGAAAACATTCCCCTCCACATTCTTTTCGAAGATGATAATGTGATCGTGCTGAACAAGCAGGCAGGGATTGTGGTACATCCGGGATATGGCAACTACAGTGGCACCCTCGTAAACGGACTCATTTATCATTTTCAGAACCTTCCTGGAAAGGATGAAACACGCCCCGGACTGGTGCACCGACTCGATAAAGACACCAGCGGAATTATGGTGATTGCCGCTGACGAGTTTTCAATGGCCCACCTTGCGCGGCAGTTTTTTGAACGTACCACGCAACGTACCTATCATGCTTTGGTATGGGGCGAATTAGAGGCTGAGGAGGGAACCATCACCGGCAACATTGGCCGAAGTAAAAAAGACCGCAAGGTTTTTACCGTTTATGACGATCCTGAAGAGGGAAAACATGCCGTAACGCATTACAAGGTTTTGCAGCGTTTTGGATATACCACGTTGGTGGAATGCCGCCTCGAAACCGGCCGCACCCACCAGATACGGGTGCACATGAAACACCTGGGCCACCCCATTTTTAATGACAAGGACTACGGAGGTGATAAGATTTTGAAAGGAACCACCTTCACCAGGTATAAGCAGTTTGTAGAAAACTGTTTTAATGTGTGCCCGCGCCAGGCGCTCCACGCAAAAACCCTTGGCTTTACACACCCTAAAACCGGAGAGCAGCTTTTCTTCAGTTCAGATTTACCCGATGACATGACGGCCCTTCTCGCAAAATGGGAGAACTACGCCCAACACAAATTGTAAACTGTCTTTGATTCGCAGAGATGCCTGATAAAGGTCTGGTTTTTGTAATATTGTAGGTAACCCCATGAGAAACCTACGAATACCCATACTTTTTGCGATTACCGCGTCAGTGCTACTGGTTAGCCGCTGTGAAAAACCTGTAAATAATTGCACCAGTTGCCCACCACCTGCTGTTGGTACCCCATACAATTTTGAAGTCCCCCAGGGTTTTCCCCAACCTTTTATACCAGCTGATAACCCAATGACGGTAGAAGGCGTGGAACTGGGTCG
>CAZNMG010000468.1:0-9112 GCA_964574075.1 uncultured Owenweeksia sp. | reverse complement strand
TCAACCATACCCAAAGTTTCACTGGTTTGAGGCAAATGCAAGCTGAGGATATCCGCTTCACTTTTTAAATCCTCGAGACTTACTTCCGCCACGCGGCTGTTGCCATAGCCACTTTTGTACTTATCATAGGCGATTACCCGTACATTGAGCCCCCGGAGCTTTTCAGCAAAAGAAGAGCCCATATTACCATAGCCAATTATTCCCACGGTACGTCCGCTCAACTCGTGGCCACGGTTCTTCTCCCGGTGCCATTCGCCACGTCTCACTTCTGCATCAGCCGTGCGTAGGTTGTTAAACAACATCAGGAGCATTCCAAGAGCATGCTCTCCCACGGCATCGCGGTTTCCCTCAGGGGCACTCAAAAGGGTAATGTTTCTTCGCTTTGCTTCCCCGTGATCAATATTTTCGAGACCGGCCCCTACCCTGCCTATAAATTTTAATTGTGAAGCTCCTTTTAAAAACGTAGCATCAACCGGCAACCGGCTACGAATAATAACACCTGTAAAAGCTGACAATTTTGGATATAATTCTTCCGCTGAGGAGCTATAATCCTCATACACCTCAAAACCCATTTCTGTTAAACCCTCAGTGAGTATAGGATGAACGGTATCGAGAATCAGAACTTTCATGATCCGTTTGCTTCGGGGGTCGTATCAGGCCCTTCGCGGTACGCCCGGTAATGTGGTGACATGATCTCCACCTTATTTTTGGCAAAGATGTCCTGGATCAGGGCGTGAAGATCAGAGTAGATGCGGGTTTGTTTTTCAGGAGCCCGGGTGTAGGCATTTATTTGATACTTCACGTAAAAGTCATCCAGGGCCATTTGCAAAACAAAGGGGTCTGGGTTTGCTTCAATCTGTGGCGTTTGCTGAGCTGCCTCAATCAGCATTTTATGTACCAGCCGCCATGGCACGTCATAGCCAATCGTTACCGATGTATGAAGGATCAGGCCTTCAGAACGTTCGCTGGAGGAGCTGTAGTTTATGCTGCTATTGTTTAGTATGTTGCTGTTGGGAACCGTAACCACTTCGTTCTTGATGGTTCTTATCCGGGTGATCAAAAGATTTTTTTCCACCACATCCCCCCAAACCTCACCTACCCTTACGCGGTGCCCAATCTGGTAGGGGCGCATATAGGTAATAACCAAACCAGCCACAATATTGCCGATGGCCGAAGAAGAACCCAGTGTGAGCAATACTCCTAAAAATACTGAAACCCCTTGAAACACCGCACTATCAGAACCTGGCAAATAAGGCCATATCAATACCAGCATAAAAGCATACAGGATGAAGCTCATCACACGGGCGGTGGGAATGGCCCAGTCAGGATAGAAGTTCGTGAGCTTTAATTTTTCAGTCCGTACTTCTTCAGCCAGGTAAAAAATGGCCTTGATAATGTATCGTATGACGAAATAAATAACAAGAATGGTAAAGATATTAGGGATATAAGCCACGATTCCCATAATCATCGCCTTCAAGGGATTAAGGATAAAGCCGAAAAGGGTATCGGCAATAGGCTCCGTCCACGGAAAGATCTTAAGCACTACCGGAAGGGTGAGATAAAAAATAATGATCAGAACGATGATCCTGAGGAAGTTTACAACGATCCGGGCGATGGAAACCAGCCGGTCCTGATTGAGAAGTTCATAACCACGAATATTGACCCCCTTCAGTACCCTTCCCTTCAGCCGCTGTATTCGCAGCGCAAAAAACTTAAAGAGCCGGTTTACATAACGGATGACCACGGCCGAGATGATGATCACCAGCAATGCCAGTAAAATCTGCGTGATAATGCTCTTTATATCCAGTTGCGAATGCACTTTCTGACATTTGTCCCTCAACTCGCTGGCCCATGTGGTGGCCATTGCCGCTGGGGTACTCCCATACCAAGATGCATCAACAGTTGTAATATTTGTGATGAGATCACCCTTGTACAAAACCCTGCTATAGGTTTCGGAATTCTCCACCGAAAAGCTGTCAATCATAAGATCCCGGCCGTGGACAAGATTTTCAAGACGAAGATTTACCAGGGAGGCCCTTTCGCGTGCATTGATGCCATTGATCTGGTCGTACAGAAAAAACAGAGTGTCGTCTTCAAGAATAACGGCCCCACGGTTTTCATACAAACTGGAATCAAGCTTTACCTCTTCCGGCTGAGCCGAGAGCTGTATCGTGCAAAGCATTAGAAAAACCCAGAAAATACGAGTCATAGTTGGGTAAAATAAGGGTTAGTAAAATTTCAGGCGCCAGGACACTCCGCCTCCTAAAAAGAATGTCCTCTTCTCGCGAGTAATATCTCTGAAATAAGCTAAAGGATGGTCAAACCCTGCCTGAACATCCAGTTGCAGCGCATTACACACCAGGTAGGTGGCGCCAAAATCAAAATAAAGGTAGGTGCTCTTGTCATCAAAATCATCTGAATCCAGCCGGGTATCGCCATACATCTCCACGAAAGTGGAAAAGCGGCTGAAGTTGAAGCTGTAATTGAGGGTGTAAAGCAAGGAGTGCATGGTATTGCCTCCGCGATAACCAATATTGGAGGACAGTTGGTTGTTATCTCCAAACTCTAAAGCCGCCATATAGCGCACATCGAGGTATTCGAATCCTGACTGCTCATAATAACCAAAACTGTAAAAATTAGCACTTGCCAGCCAGGCAAGGGTCAGAGGTCCATCCTTTCCATCCAGAAAGTTAAAACGGATGCCTGCTCCCAGGTTTGAAAAGTCATCTGCCCTATCGGTTCCGCCATTCAACCCTGGATCCGACTGAGGTTCATCAGGGGTAAAAGTGAAATAACTCCAGCGATAAGCAATGAAGGCATCCACTTCCCAACGCTCGCTGATACCGTATCTGATCTGATTGTCCCACAATAGGTTATCATCTTCAAATCGGGCTTCAAAGATATCACCCGAGGGCGGGGTCATTGTCTGCGAATAATGATAGGAGAAATAACCCACCCCCTGTTGAAACTGCAGCACGCCCTTCCCCACCGTATTGGGCGAAAAGGTTTGGCCCGGCCGGTCAGAAACTATGGTTTCCCTATACTGGGCCTGCAGGCCTGCCGCTGTGCAAAGGGAGACTGTCAGAAAGAAATATTGAAAGCGCATAGGGGCCTGAATTAAATCCCCAAGATAGCACGTCCTATCATAAAATAGATGAAGAGGCCCAGGATATCATTAATGGTAGTGATAAAAGGACCGGTAGCCAACGCAGGATCTATTTTATATTTATCGAGCAGCAGCGGTACAAACGTGCCGATAAGAGCTGCCACAATGATCACCACCACCAGCGAAACGGCCACCGTCATTGCCATTTCAGTACCGTATCCTAAAAAGAGGCTTGCGCCCACTATCAAAGCTCCCAGGATTAAACCATTAATAACGCCTACTCCCAGTTCCTTAAAGAGCCTGGTGGATAAACTACCCATGGGCGCCTTAATCGCCAGCCCCTGCACTATAATAGCTGACGACTGCACGCCTACATTTCCGCCCATAGCGGCTATAAGTGGAATAAAAAAGGCGAGTTTGGGAATGGCTTCCAGGTCACCTTCGAACCGCCCAATAACAGAGGCCGCGGCCAGTCCGCCAAACAACCCAATAAGAAGCCATGGCAACCGCGCCCTTACAATGGTCCGCACCTTGTCCGTGGTTTCCACCTCCTCGGTGAGACCTGAGGCAAAGGCATAATCCTCCCGCGCCTCTCCGCGTATCACGTCCACCACGTCATCAATGGTGATCCGGCCCAATAAATGCCCGAGAGAATCAACCACCGGCATTACCACCAGGTCATACTTTTCCATGGTGCGGGCAATGTCTTCAGCACCCTCAGTGGCTTCCACGCTCATTACCTTATCGGTATAAATTTCGGAGATGGGAGTTTGGGTGGAAGTGGTCAAAAGTTTCTTCAGCGAAAGCGTTCCCAGCAACTTGTTGTTATTATCCACCACGTAAATAGAATGCACCTGATCCACCTTTTCGGCCTGAAGGCGCATTTGCTTTACACATTGTAGCACCTTCCAGTTCTGGTTCACCTTTACAAGTTCCGTGGCCATAAGGGCACCTGCCGTATCTTCGGGATAAACGAGCAGGTCGGCCAGATCCTTTGCCTGTACAGGATCTTCGATGCTGTTGAGAACCTCCCGTCTCTTTTCTTCAGGAAGCTCGTTTATAAGGTCGGCCGCATCATCGGAATCGAGATTTTCCACCAGCTCCTCCGCAATCTCCTTTCCTGAGTATTCCTCAAGGATCTTACCCCGCAATTCCTCATCAATTTCGATAAGTACATCGGCAGCGTGCTCTTCATCAATTTTAAATACCACCTCCTTGCCACAGGCCAGTGGAAGACCCTGCACCACTTCGGCAATATCGGCAGGGTGCATCTCATTCAACTCCGGAAGGCGATCACCAATCCTGCCGGATTCAATATCCTGGCGAAGGCCATCCATAAATTCTTTAGTAACTATAAGTTCCATCAGGCTTTAATGCTATTAGTGATGTAGATAAAATCCTGCAGCGATAATTGTTCTGCGCGTTTGTTGAATAGCTCCTCTCCCGCCAGTTCGGTCGATAAATTAAGAGATTTAAGAGCATTTCTCAAAGTCTTACGCCTTTGGTTGAATGCCGTTTTTACCACCGCCTTAAAGAGGGCTTCATTGTACTCCTCTTTCTTTTCCTTTTTGCGCGTGAGCCGAATCACCCCTGAGCGTACCTTCGGGGGTGGACTGAATTCCTCAGGCTCCACTGTAAACAAGTACTCCCGCTCATATTCAGCCGCTACGAGCACGCTTATGATGCCATAGGTTTTACTTCCCGGAGGAGCCACTATCCTTTCGGCAACCTCTTTCTGAAACATGCCCACCACTTCCGGGATCATCTCCCTGTGTTCGAGGACCTTAAAAATTATTTGTGTGGAAATGTTGTACGGGAAGTTTCCCACTACAGCCAGCGGCTCATGAAAAAGTTCGGGTACGGGAAGTCGCAGAAAATCAGCTTCGATGATCCTGTTTTGCGGAAATGCAAAATTCTCAAGAAGAAAATTCACTGACTCCGTATCAATTTCCACCACAAAAAGCTCCTCACTCCTTTGCTGAAGATGGCGCGTGAGGATTCCCATGCCCGGGCCGATCTCAAGCATCTGACCATAGCCTTTACCACTGAGCGAATCAGCGATCCGGGAGGCAATTCCGGGATTCTTTAAAAAATGCTGACCTAAATGTTTCTTGGCTCTGACCATGGCTATATTACTGTGGGCGAAAGTAACTCAATTTACCAGGAGCCGCGTCCAAACTAGCTTTCACGAACGCAATTTCCCCTTATCGATAAAATCCTGCTAATCATCTATCCGTGTATTACCACCAAATTTCGGGAAATTACATTCGCTGCTGAAACTCTACTACGTCATGAAACTCAAAAAAATCCACATCAGGTTACTGATGGGTTTGCTGATCCTTACAGCGCTGAGCCAGCCAATTGCGGCTAAGGCTTTGTCGGGATTTTCATTTGACGTAACTCCCGCTGCCGCTGCGGAGTTTTCCATCCAAAGCACTATTACCACCCAGGAATCAACCGCCATAAATGAGGAAGACACCTCACCGGCTACCTCAGGTTACCATGGTCTTTTCCAATACACCGAAATCACACTGCTGATCCTTACGGGTGTTATCATCCTTTTCAGCGCCATAATATTGATTACCCGCAAAAACCTTAGTGAAGAGTTGGAACAGTTATCAGAACTGCACTCCCGTCACCAAAAATAATTCTCCAGTAGAAGGGTTTGTGTTGAACCTAAGAAAGGGGCCTCAAAAGGGCCCCTTCTTTATTCAGGCATTTTTTGTAGCCGGAAGCAGCCCTGCCCTGCGCAGCAAAGCTTCAGGATCGGGGTCGCTGCCCCTGAACTGCTTGTAAAGCCTGGAAGGGTGCACCGTACCACCTGCCGCCAGGAGTCCCTGAAACTTTTCGGCCACCTCGGTATGAAAAATGCCTTTTTCGCGAAAATATTCAAAGGCATCGGCATCCAGCACTTCTGCCCATTTGTAGCTGTAATAGCCAGCTGAATACCCTCCCTGGAAAATATGCGAAAATGCAGAGGAAGTATTGCTCCCTTCGACCTTTGGCAAAAGTTCGGTCGGTTGCATAACTTCATCCTCATAGCGGGCTACGTCATCTACTGAAGATGGGTCGGTGGCGTGCCAGGCCATATCAAGCCGTGCGAGGCTTATCTGTCGAACAGTCGCATATCCCTCCATAAACGTGGCGCTCTCCTTCAGGCGTTCCACCATAGATGCAGGAATTTTTTCACCGGTTTCGAAGTGGCGCGCAAACAAATCGAGACATTCCTTTTCATAACACCAGTTTTCCATGATCTGCGAAGGCAACTCCACAAAATCCCAGTACACGTTGGTGCCACTCAGGCTGCCATAGTTGCCATTGGCCATTATGCCATGCAGGCCATGGCCAAATTCGTGGAAAAGGGTAAGCACCTCGTTGAAAGTGAGCAGGGAGGGTTTAGTCTTGGTGGGCTTTGTAAAATTGCACACTATGCTGATATGAGGCCTTATATTTACTCCGTTCAGCACCTTCTGGCTGCGGTAGCTGGTCATCCAAGCACCATTGCGCTTGCCCTTGCGGGGGAAGAAATCGGCATAAAAAACCGCCAGATGGTTGTGATGCTTATCGAGTACTTCATAAGTCACCACATCCTTATGGTACTTCTGTATATCCTTACGCTCCAAAAAGGTGAGGCCATAAAGCAGGTTGGCCACCTGAAAGGCCCCTTTCACCACTTCCTCCAGCTGAAAATAGGGCTTCAGCTGATCGTCATCGATCCTGAACTTCTGTTGCTTGAGCTTTTCGGTGTAGTAGGCAAAATCCCATTTTTGAAGTTGATCCACCCCATCCCGCTCTCGCGCAAACCTGGTTAGATTTTGGACTTCATCCTGTGCTGCGGGTTTGGCCACTTTTAAGAGATCATTGAGAAATGTTTCCACTTTGGCAGGATGTTCTGCCATCCGCTCCTGCAGCATATATTCCGCATGATTGGAAAAGCCCAGCAATTGTGCCCTTTCATATCGCAGCTTCGCAATTTTTTTCAGGATTTCGCCATTGTTGTGCTCATTGTTATTAAAGGCACGGCTGCCGAAGGCCCGGGTAATTTCCGCCCTCAGTTTCCGGTTATTGGCATAGGTTACAAAGGGAACATAACTGGGGTGATGAAGCGTAAACACCCATTTTCCCGGCATCCCTTTTTCAGCTGCTGTTTCAGCTGCAGTTTCCTTTACATCCTCCGATAGGCCTGCCAGATCATCTTCATTATCAATTACCAGCTCATAGGAATTGGTTTCGGCTAATACATTTTCACCAAAGTGGAGCGAGAGCCCTGCCAGTTCCTTGTCGATTTCGCGAAGCTTCTGCTTGTTTTCATCGCTGAGGTTGGCACCGTTTCGGGAAAAGGCACGGTAGGTTTTCTCCAGAAGCATTTCCTGCTCATCATCCAGCTTATCCCGGCCCGCTTCATATACTGCTTTCACCCTTGCGAAAAGCTCAGCATTGAGCATGATATCATTGCCGTATTCGCTGAGCTTTGGCGAAAAATCCCGGGCTATCTTTTGAATCTCATCGTTGGTTTCGGCACTGTTGAGGTTGTAAAATATCTCGGCCACTCTTGATATGAGGTCACCGCTGCGCTCCAGTGCTTCTATGGTATTTTCGAAAGTTGGAGGCTCGGTTGAATTTACGATTTCATGCACCTCCTTCTTTCCTTTTTCTATGGCTTCATCCAGAGCGGGCAAAAAATGCTCTTCGCGTATGGCTTCAAACGGTGGGGTTTCAAAACTGGTTTCAAAGGGTTGTAAAAGGGGGTTCATATTGTATTGTTTTTATCTAATGCCAAAGGGCTTTCGGTACCAATTGTTTGGCCGGCAAAGCTATCAAGCTCAATGAATTTTTAAGGATTTTTCCTTAATTCTTAGAAGCTCATTACATTTAAGGCTACCAAAGAGTGAAACGCCTATGTTGATCCGTTCCGAATTCCTGAATGACCTCCGTCATAAAACGCGTGAAATACGCAACGATGTTCAGAAGAATTTCTACTTTTTGGAGAGTGAGGATCTCCGCAGAAGGCCGGCTCCCGGCAAATGGAACATTATAGAAGTGTTTGCCCACATCAATCTCACCCAGGGCTATTACATCAAAAATATTCGCAAGGGACTCGAAGAGGCTCCGGAGGTAAACCACGACAATGTGGAACTCACCTGGCTCGGAAAACAGTTTACCAAAGCCATGGAACCTAGGGACGGAGTGATAAAGTGGAAGATGAAAACCTTCAAAAAAATAGACCCGGTGGCCCGTGAGAAAAAGGGAATAGCTATTAATGAAAAAGTGATCTTCCAGGATTTTATTGCCGACATTGAAGAACTCGAAGACCTGATGATCAAAGCTTACGATGTGGATATTTCAATAATAAAGGTCCCTACCGTGCTCTCCTTTCTGAAGATAAACATTGCCGATGCCTTTGCCTTTGACCTGGCCCATACCGAACGGCATATACTGCAGGCCAAGCGGGTATTGAATAGTGAAGCCGAAGTGGAAGAAACGGGGGTTTAAAGCTCCAACAGAAGGGTGAGTATCAGTTAAGTCCCTTTAATTATGAGTTAATAGGTTAGTTCAAAAGTTACCGTGTCGTGGGGTTCCACATAAATGGAGTCCTCATAAAATTGAAAATCGCCCTGTGATGTGGTACTGTAAAGTATACGCGAATATCGTCCTGCCATTAGTGGGTCTGTAATAAAAATAGTATTTACCCCAGCCCCATTAAAATTTATTGACTGAGACGAGGCCTCGGTGGATAGCCTTAGTAAATCGTTATTATAAGACGGAAGCGTGTTTTCTATTCTAACCCTAATCCATCCCTCCGGGGCCAGCCTTATTTCAGGGAGGTAAAGGATACCTTTTTCATGCTGAAAGTCTTTATCGTCAGTGGGAAGGGTCAAATAGTTTTTGTAACCTCTTTCTATCCTCATTAATCCGGTGGCCCGCCAGTTGGGGTATGGATACCCCCCCGGGAGTTGATGTTCGGGAAAAAGCCATCGGCCTCAGCAGCAATGGCGTAAACGGTAT